>JBQCCH010000379.1:0-4428 GCA_051962375.1 Tepidisphaeraceae bacterium | reverse complement strand
AAGATCAGCCTCCATGCTGTTACCGGTTTGTTCGGTTTTAGCATGTGTGGCCGACCACTGCCAGAGTGAGCGCGAAAATCCCACCGCTGCAGGGGCGGGACACTCGGCGTGCCGACTTCCAACCGGTTTCGGTGACGCCGAGCATTAGCTCACCTTGATCGATGAACTGGCGGTCAAGCTCGAGTTGGACTTATCCGTGACCGTCATCGACTGCGTGCCGCGGGTTTTGAAGGTAACCTTGAACGCTTTCGTGCCCTGATCGGCCGCGGTGAACGTGTAGCTCGCAGGCAGCAGCGCCGACCGATCCGAGCTGGAGAACAAGAGCGTGCCGAGATATCCAGTCGCGACATTGCCGTACAGGTCGTAGAACGTTACGACGAAGGTCACGGTTGATTTCACCTTCGCCGAGCTGGGCATCGACAGAACCGCGCGTGTCGCGGACCCTGCCGTGACGCTGATGGGCGCACTGGCGACGGCAAGCGTGGGGGACGCGGTATCGACGACGGATACCGTCTGACTTCCCGCCTTCGTCAACGTCGCCGCGAAGGTATGAGAACCCGCGTCATCCGCCGTGAAGGTGTAGTCGGCCGGCAGCAGGCCGTTGGCGTCGGAGCTGGTGAAATGCACCGTTCCGACGTAGCCGGTGGCCACATTGCCGTTGGAGTCGAGCACCGTCAACGTCATCGTGATCGGCGACCCCGCGACCGCCGAGGTCGGGACCGCGGTAAAGATGAATCGGGCCGCCTGCGTAGGCGAGGGAATCGTCGTTGATACCACGTTGGACGGATCCGACGTGCCGACGTCATTCACGGCCAAGACCCGATACGAATACGTCGCACCGGCGGTCAGGGCGTCCGTGTCGCTGTAGGTCGTCACGCCGGTCGCGACCGTGCCGATGGAGGCGAAGGTCGTTCCGTCGGCGCTTCGCTGGATCACAAAACCATTCTCATTGCCGGCCGCCGTATTGACCCAATTCAGCACAACCGCACTCGGCGATGTGCTCGCCGTCAGACTGCCTGGTGCGGTAGGCACGGTCGGCGTCGCGGGCTGGCTGGAAATCGAAACCAACTTGGCCCCCGCCCAGTCCGCGTGGTCATAGTCGATAGAACCGGCAACCCCGTTGGTGGCGAGCAGCGTCAATTGCTTCACGCCGGCCACGCTCACATTGATATGAACGACGGCGCTGTTATTCGTCACGACGCCGCTGTCAAACAGAACGACGCCGTCACCGATCACTTGAAAATCAACCGACCCGATTCCCTTGCCGTTCTCTTCGTCATCGACTCCCACATCGCTGGAGAAGGTCGTGTATTGGCCATTCAGGTTGTAGACAATTTGTGACACGGCATGGGTGCCGATGCCTTTGGCGTACGTCGTGCCGCGCAGCGTAATGGTCCGGCCGCCCACGGTTTTATCGATGCCGATCGTGCCATACCCCGTGGTCGCCGACACCCACGGCAGATCGCTGAGATAAGCCGTAACGCTGGAGGCGAGAGTCGTCTGCGACACGTTCGAATAACCCGATTGACCCAGGTTATTGAAGGCCGCGACGCGATAGGCGTAGGTCGTCCCGACGGATAACCCCGCCGAATCGGTGTAACGCGTGACGCCTGCCGACGTCGTCGCGATCTGAGTGAATGCCGAGCCGTTGGCACTGCGCTCGATGAAAAATCCGTTCTCATTGCCGACAGCGGTATCGGTCCAGGACAAGGCAATTTGCCCCGCAGCAGGCTGAATCGACGACAGCCCGTTGGGCGCTGTGGGAAGCGTGGGGGTTGAACTGTACGGCGACGTCAGCCAGCCCGAGTAATTTTCGCTTCCGCCGGATTTTAAGATCCATTTTTCCACCGGGGAAGTCTGCAAGGATGCTGCGCTGACGGCATCGCCGGTTCCGGGTCCATCCCCGGCGGGGCCGCTTGAACTGCCCCACCAGTTGTAGCGCACGTCCAGCGTTCCGCTGTAGACGCTCGGCGAATAGACGACCGACGCCGCCGGGCCGAACTGGGTGTTGTTGCGATAGAAATTGTTGTAGTTGATCGCGAACGACGAACTGTCACCCGGCGTGCCCTTGGCGTCGATCGCGACGGCCGGCGCCGTGTTGTCATGCACGGTGTTGTGCTGAATCGTGACGTTGTGGTTGTTGCCCTCGAACCGCAACGCAGCGCTGCCGGAGTCAATGCACCCTGTAATCGTGTTGCCGGTCACCGTGACACCCGTCGTGTTGAAAAACAGCGCTGCCTTTCCGTTGCCGCTCATCACATTGTTGGTGATCTGGACATTGGATTGAGCGCCCGATGCGGAGGCTTCGAAGGAGCAGGCGGCCTCGACCTTGTCGGTGCCGTAGTTGTTGACGAAGGTGTTGGTGTCGATCGTGACGTTCGTCAGGTTGCCGCCGGAAATCGTGCCGGAGGTGTAGATGCCGCGACCACTGTTGCCGCCGGCATTATTGTTGTTGGCAAAGTAATTGTGCTGGATCAGGGCCGGGTTTGTGCTGCTGTAATTCGCGAGGAAAAGGCCGGCGACGTTGTTTTGAATGACGTTGTTGAATACGTGCGTGCCGGACACCTTCGGGGCAATCACGATCCCCGCGCCCAAGGTGTCGCTGGAATCGGTTTCGCCCTGCACGGTGAACCCGTCGATCGTGACATTGCTGGCGGTGACGTAAAAGCCGCACGAATGGACACCCGATGACACCGCGCCCGAAACGACCGATTCGCTGCCGCCCCCATTCACCCGGCCCGGGGCATCGACGCCGGCTTGCGCACCTTGCAACGTCAGTGATTTGGAGATGACCACCTTTTCCGCATAAGTGCCGGCATCGACGGTGATCGTGGCCCCCGCGCTGGCAGCGTTGACGGCGGCTTGAATGGTCGCATACGCGGTGCTGGAGCCTGCAATATGGGCGGCCAGCAGTTGCCGCGGTTCGATCAGCTCAACGTGCGCAGCGCCGGCGGTAAAATGCCTGCAAATAAAACGCTTAGATCGATTCCCACGACGCATGGCGGCCTCCTTCACAATTCCAGATACATCGGACAAGGGTGAAGACTTGCCACGTGGCGTAGATATTAAGCCGCGGATGGACGACGTGACGCCACCGCCGTGCTGCAATTCAAACCAATCTACAGAGGAGCGCAATCCCCAAATTACCCAGACAATACAACCGGCCGCCAGGCCAAGTTATCGGTCAGTGTGCGTGAGGGCTGGATCTTGTCGGCCGAGCGGTGTCATTTCTCGCCGGGCAACTTGTAGAGGTGGCCGAACTCATTAAACCAGGCGACGAAGCGCTTCAGACCTTCAGCCAAGGAGATTTTGGGGGCGTAGCCCAGCTCCTGGGTGCTGCGGGTCAGGTCGGCGTAGGTGCGTTCGACATCGCCCGGTTGTGCGGGTTTGCGGTCAAGGATCGCCTTCTTGCCGATCGCTTTCTCCAGTTCTTCGATCAGCGTGTTCAGGGAGACGGGGCTGCTGCCGCCCAGGTTGTAAACGCGATACCGATCGATCTTTTCAAGCGCCGCCACGATGCCGCTGACGGTGTCTTCGACGAAGGTGTAGTCGCGGCTGGTCGTGCCGTCGCCGAAGAAGGGGACGGGCTTTCCGCTGGAAATCAGGCGCGTGAATTTATGGATCGCCAGGTCGGGCCGTTGCCGCGGACCGTAGACCGTGAAGAACCGGAGGCTGGCGATCGGCAATTTGTAGAGATGGTTGAAGGTGTAGCAGATCAGCTCACCAGCACGCTTGGTGGCCGCGTAGGGGCTGATCGGTTCTTCGACGTTGTCCTGCTCGCTGAACGGCACCTTGCTGGCGTTGCCATAAACGCTGGAGGAACTGGCGAAAGCGAACTTCTCCACCTTGTTCTTGACGGCCGCCTGCAGCAGGTGAGTGGTGCCTTCAACATTCACGCGGGCGTAGTACGCGGGGTCTTCGATGCTCGGGCGCACGCCGGCCATCGCTGCCAGGTGCAGAATGCCCCACGGCCGCACGAGCCGCACCAGCTTGCTGATCTCCGGGCCGCTGGTGATGTCGATTTCTTCCACATCGATCCGGTCGCCCTTGATGGATTTAAGATTCATTTCCTTCCAGGACCGGTCATAGAAGTCCGAGAAATTGTCCACACCGACCACGCGATACCCGTTGGCCATCAATCGCTCGGCGGCGTGGGAGCCGATGAAGCCTGCCGCACCGGTGACCAGAATCGTTTTTTCCATAGACCGGCTATCGTCGGATTTTGTCGACGAACTGCAAGCCGATGCGGCCGGGAGGGAGCGTCGCCTCAATCTGGGTCGTCTGTTTTGCCGATAAGACAATCCATGGAATGGCTGTGGCTGGGTTTTGGAGTGCTGGGCGGCTGGGCGATGCTCTCGCTCATGGGAAATGAGCGCCAGCGCCAGATCATCGCCGAGGAAGCCCGGCTTTCCAACGAGCGGGCCGCCG
>JBQCCH010000378.1:0-2727 GCA_051962375.1 Tepidisphaeraceae bacterium | reverse complement strand
TTTGACTCACTCATCGGGCCGCACGTCCGACCTTCGGACGGTTTGCATCTGCTGCAATCGGCAATCTTTACTTCAATCGGGGTGACAGGATTCGAACCTGCGACCTCAACACCCCCAGCGTTGCGCTCTAACCAAACTGAGCTACACCCCGTCGTGTAAGCGATGTCGCTGAGTGCGATGAGTCGCCGGCGGAACAATTGCAGGAATGGGTGGGTTTCGCAAACGACCGAGATGCGGTCGGGTTCCGGGCGGCTGCGCGGGTTTCGCCGGGGGCGATCGGGAGGGCCTAAGCGGTGGGTTGGGTGCGGATTGCGGTTACCGGATGTTGGGTGGGCCGCATTGAATTGACACTTTTTGCAAGGCCCGGCAGAATCAAGCGATTGGCGAAGTCGTAGCGGTCCAGGAGAACACCCGTGATGTTTGCACCCATGAAGCGTTTGGCACCGACGTCGGTCGCATTGTCCCTGGCCGTTGCGGGGATCGCGGCTGGCTTGAGCGGTTGTGATGATCGGTCGACTTCGGACAAGGGCGTGATCGAAAAGATCGACGCCGGGATCGCGAAGCTGTCGAGCGTTGACGGCCTGGCGCCGAGCGAAAACCTGACCGCCGCCAAGAGCGAATTTTCGGCGGCGGCGGGGAGCACGGGCGCGGGCCCGGCGTACAGCGCTGTGGCGGCGGCGAGCCTGGCATCGCTCGATCAGCAGGTGGGCACGGCCGGGATCGACAAGCTGACTTCGCTGGAGATGAATGTCCGCTCCACGCTCACGCAATTGCGTGCCTTGGCGGAGCAGGTGTCGCTGAGCAATCAGTATGCGGTCGGCTACTCGCAGAGCGATCCGAAGGCGGCCGTCGGCACGTTGGCCGGGCACATCAGCTCCATGCAGGGCAATGCCCAGGCGCTGACCTGGGGGCCGACCGAACAAACGCAGCTGCCGACCCTGGCGGCGGTGAAGCAAGACATGTCGCGCCTTCAGGGCGAAATCGATCAACGCCAGCAGCAGTTGCAGGACCTGAAGAAGCAGCGCAGCGAAGCGCTGGCGCTGTCGGATCAGAAGCTGAAGCAGGCGGATTCGCAAAAGGGTGACGCGGCCGTCAAGACGTTTAGCGAAGGGTCCGACGCGCGTCGCAAGGCGGACGATCTGGCGATCAACATCGACCTGGTTCAAAGCCAGCTCTCACGGCTGCAAGCGGAATTGGCGATGCAGCAGGGGCAGGAAGCGGCGCTCAGTCACGGCATCACGGACCTGCAGGAGCAAGGCAAACTCATCGAGACCGCCTGGGGCGAGCTGCAAAAGCATGCCGTCGCGCAATCCGGCATCGCCAGCTCGATCGTCAATGGCGATGACAAATCCGAGGTTTCGATCAAGTCGCTGTCGCAGCAACTGTCGAAGGAATTGGATGAGGTGAAGCAGCAGCGATCGGCCATCCTGGATCAATACACCGAAGCCGCCAAGTACTTCGCGACCGCGCGTGACGATGCGAACAAGTTCAGCCAATCGATCCAGCAGAACCTGAACGGCGTCAGCAAGGAAGTGGCCAATTATCGCGCGTTGCGTGAGACGGTGCATCCGCAGCGCTATGCATTGCCGCTGGGGCAGGTGCAGCGGGACAGCGGTGCGGTTCTGTTGACCGAGGCGGCCCTGCTGGGCGAAGTCGAAAGCGCAAAGTCGGCCGTGCAATCGATCCTGGAATCGGCCAAGGTGCAGCTGCCGGCAGAATTCTCGGCGATCGACACCAGCGGATCGAAGGCCCTCCTGGACGAAGCGGAAACGCAGCTGACCGACGCGACCAACACGCTGACGAACGTGGAATCGGGCGATTCGCCGGACGCGATCAAGAAGGCGGCGAAGATCGGCCGGCTGATCGCGATGCAGAATCAGCTGACGCTGTACAGCCTGAAAGAAGCCGCCGGCGATGCGGCCGCCAAGCAACAGGCGGCGCAGCTGAAGACCGATGCGGAGCAATTGAAGAGCGAGATCGTGGCGATGAACCTGCCGCTGCCGGCCTTGCCGGGCGATCTAGGCACGCCGCCCGCGCCGGCCACGCAGCCCGCGGGTGATGCCCCCGCGCCGCAGTAAGCCGAGCGGCCCTTCGCGTTGATAAACAATCCACCCGTGGACGGGCGGCGCGTATTGACGTTGCCGCAGTCGCGGTTGCGCGTCTGCCTGGTTCAAGTGGGTGCGTTTGATTTTTATTTCTTGCGGGGCGGGGCGCGGTCTGACGTATAGTTCGATGCGTGTTTGAACTTGAACAGGTCACCTATCGCTACGGCGACGCGCCGGCCGTGGATGGCGTCAGTTTGGCGACGGCTCCGGGCGAAACCACGGTGCTCATCGGGCCGAGCGGCTGTGGCAAGTCGACGATTTTCCGCCTGATGACGGGGCTGTTGACGCCGGATGCGGGCGTCGTTCGTTTTGATGGGGACCCGCTGACGGCTTCGCGCCTGGGGTCCATTCGTCGAAGCATCGGCTATGTCATTCAGGACGGCGGGTTGTTTCCGCATCTGACCGGGCGGGGCAATGTCGCGCTGATGGCTCGACACCTGGGATGGCCGGCCCCACGCGTGCGCGATCGCATCGACGAATTGGCGACGCTCACCCAGCTTTCTCCCAAGCTTTTAGAGCGGTATCCCGCCGAGATGTCGGGCGGGCAGCGGCAGCGGGTGGCGCTGATGCGCGCGTTGATGCTAGACCCGCAGGCGCTGCTGCTGGACGAACCGTTGGCTGC
>JBQCCH010000377.1:0-5597 GCA_051962375.1 Tepidisphaeraceae bacterium | reverse complement strand
ATCCGAGGCCGCGCCCGATTTGAAAGCAGGCCCCCGCCGCTCGGGTTACACTATCGCCATGGACATTGTCACCGCGATTACCGGCGCTTCCGGCGCCGCCTATGCCCGGCGATTCATTCAAGGGCTCGTGCAGGCGGACGTGAACGTGCACCTGGTCGTCTCCCCGCTCGGCCGCCGCCTGCTGCATGACGAACTGGGCATGGAAACCGTCAACGTCGAAGCCCTGGCGGGGCAGCCCTCGCATCGGGTCACGCTGTACAACTACAACGACGTCGGCTCCAAGCTCGCCAGCGGGTCATTTCTGCATGACGGCATGGTGATCGTCCCCTGTTCCAGCCACACCCTGAACGAAATCGCCCACGGCCTGGGCGACAACCTCATCTCCCGCGCCGCCGCCGTCACCCTGAAGGAGCGCCGCCGGCTGATCATCGCGCACCGCGAGATGCCCCTTTCGCCGATGGACGTTCGCGCGTATCACTTACTCACGGACGCCGGTGCGATCGTCGCCCCGACCAATCCCGGGTTTTATTTAAACCCCACGACCGTCGATGAAGTGGTCGATTTTGTTTCGGGCAAATTGCTCGACCTGTGCAATGTGCCCCACAACTTTGATACCCGTTGGGATCCGAAAAACCCGCGCCCGCCGATGATGGCGCCCCTGAAGTAATCGCTCCGACTCCGTGCCGCTGCCCATGATGCAAACCCCAGATGCCTCTCCTTCGCCCGCGGCCGTGATCGCACCGGCCGGCGTCCCCGTGACGAATGCCTCACCAACCGCCGTGCGCGTCACGCCCACGCAGCGGCTCATCGCGCTGGGGAGCGACATCAAGTTGTCCCATTCCGTCTTCGCGCTTCCCTGGGCGCTGCTGGCGACATTCATGGCCTCCCCGGCCGGTCGTCCGCGCGTGGGGCAGGTGCTGTTGATCGTCATCTGCATGGTGCTCGCGCGCACGTGCGCCATGTGCGCCAATCGCCTGCTCGACGCCCGGCTTGATGCCCTGAACCCCCGCACCGCCCGCCGCGCCATCCCCAGCGGCCGACTATCGAAGGCGTTCGTCGCTGCCACCATCGGCGTCTGCGTCGTCGGCTTTTATGCGGCCGCCGCGATGTTTGGGGTGCTTTACCACAATTGGATTCCTGTCATCGCGGCCGGCCCGGTGCTGGCGGCGATTTGCGCCTACCCCTTGCTCAAACGATTTTCCAACCTCTGCCACTATTACCTCGGCGCCTGCCTGGCCGCGGCGCCGGTGTGCGCGTGGGTGGCAATCGGCGGGCGCTTCGATGTCGAGCCGTTCCTCATGGCCGGCGCGGTCCTGCTGTGGACGGCCGGCTTCGACATTCTTTACGCCTGCCAGGATTATGAATCCGACCTGCAGACCGGCATTCACTCCGTGCCCGCACGCGTGGGCATTCCGAAGGCGCTTTGGATCGCGCGTTTTTCGCACCTGGCGTGCGTCGGCTTCCTCATCGCGCTCGGCCTCGTGTCACCGATGCTGGGCACGGTCTATTTCATCGCCGTGGCGATCGTTGGCGTGTTGATGACGGTCGAGCACCTGCTCGTCACGCCGACGGATCTGTCGAAGCTCAATCTTGCGTTCTTCACGCTCAACGGCATCATCAGCCTGCTCGTCGGGGCGTGCGGCATCGGCGATGTTTTGCTGCACGCGGCGCGCCGCTAGTCGCCACGCCGGGCCGCCTACGATACAACGGATGATTCGCTCGCGGCACGCCGGCTTGAACTGCCGGCCCGCTCGCGATATTCACAAGGATTGCTATGTCTACCGCCCGCATCGAACAATTTCGCGTCATGTCCGAAGCCAATCCCAAAGATGAATTGGCCTTCTTCTCGCTCGGTCGCGCCTACATGGACAACAACCAGCCGGCCGACGCCATCCCCGCATTCTCACGCGTGATCGAACTCAATCCGCGCATGAGCAAAGCCTACCAACTGCTCGCGAACGCGCAGTTCGCCACCGGCGCGAACGACGCCGCCCTGGAATCGCTGAAAGCGGGCGTCAAAGTTGCCCACGAACGCGGCGACCTGATGCCGAAGAACGACATGCTCCGCACGCTCAAAGAGCACGGCGTTGAGCTGCCCGAATACGCCGCCGCAGAGCCGCAACGTCAACTCACCGAGGGCGAAGTGCTCTGCAAGCGCTGCGGCCAAGTGAAACCCCGCATGGCCCGGCCCCCCTTCTCCCACGAGCAGGGCCGGATGATCCAGGCGAATGTCTGCGCCGACTGCTGGCGCGAATGGATCGGCATGGGCACCAAGGTGATCAACGAGCTGCGCCTTCCGCTCAATGATCCGCAGGCACAAAAAGTGTTTGACCAACACATGCTCGAGTTCCTGAACCTCAAGTAAGCGAGCGCGCCTGGCGCGCGGACGAGACGATTCGCAGTTTTTGCTTGACGCAGCCTTTGTTTCGCGCGAACAATACACACGTGAAGCAAATCTATCACACCATCATCAAGCCGACCCCAGACGGCTCGTTCGTGGGGTGGGTGGAAGAAGTGCCCGGCACGATCACGCAGGGAAGCACCGTCGCCGATTGCCGACGCAATCTCCGCGACGCGCTGGCGATCATTCTCGAATCGCTTCGCTCAGAAGCCCGCATCGGCTTGGACGAGTCCTGTCTCCAGGAAATGCTGGAGATCGATCTCGATCGCGAGTTCATGTCGGCTTCGATGTAGCGCCGCCGCGATCCCTGGCGGGTCGCCCTTCCCGTGCGTACGCCGTTCACCCACCCGTATCCGCCGGCCCGATGCGGATGACCGGGCCCGACGGCGCCGTCGCGGGCTCGCTCGCTTGATCCCGCGGCACGGCTGCCGGCGGTTTTGGCGGCGGCGGCGCACCCACCACGGGCACGCCATCTTCTTCGATCAGCGTCAGCACGCCCGAATACGTCGGCTGCGGCAACTGCGCCCTCGTCTGCCGCGCGCTGAGCCGCAACGCGTCGATGCGCGTGCCAACGTCGATGCGCTCGTTCCGCAACTGCACATTCTGCGACTTTAAATCGAAATAAGCCTGCGGGTACGGCGTGTGAATGGTCGTCCCGTCCGGCATGACAACAAAACTGTGCGCTTCGATTTGCCGAAGGGTCGCATCGTTCGCGCTCGTCTGTTGATCGATCGCATTCAGCCGAGCCTGCGATTTATCGAAGTCGGCCTGCAGGTCCTTGATCTTCTGCTCCGTGTCGGCGATCTGCTGCTGAAGCTTGTCGTGCGTCGCCTGATCCACCCAGCCCGCCCCCCAGCGATACAGCTTCTGCGCCGCCATCTGCTTTTGCAGCACCGCGTCCTGGGCGAAAAACAATTTCGACAACCGCTGCGCCGCCGTGATGTGCCGACGTTCCGGCGGAATCAGGTGCAGCAACTCGGCCGTCGCATCCAGCAAAAATCGCACGCCCGGGGTCGCCGCCAGCGCCTGCTCCATCGCCCCGCAGGCCGGCCCCCATTGTTTTTGTTTCGCCAGGATCACCGCCAGGTCGTACGACGTCGGCGAGTGATTCGGAATCGCCTGCTGCAGATGCGTGAACGTTTTGCGGGCTTCGATCAAATTGTTCTGCTGCGCCTGAATCACGCCCAGGAGATACAGCGCGGAGACATTTTCCGAATCCTGGCCCAGCAGCGTATTGACCAACGCCTGCGCCTGCGTGGTCTGCCCGCCCTTCATGGCCGCGCGGGCATCGTCGATCGCCTGCAGATTGTCCTTCGCGATCTGGTCCGCCTGCTCCTTCGTCACCCAGTTTTTGCCGACCTTGATCAATCCCTGATCCCGCCGCTGCCGCCAGAGCGCCAGGTCTTTCTTCGCTTCATCGCGCACGGCGGGATCGGTCGTTTGCGAAACAAACCGCTCATACCGCTCGATGATGCGCGGCAGATCGTTCGAAAAATCCACGCTCCGCCGCAAAGATTGGAGCCCCTCGAGCGCGTTCGACACGTCGGCCGGATCGCGAGAGGCTTCGATCGACTTGACCCGATCCGGCTCGATCGTCTTCACGTCACCGTTCGCGAGCGTGACCGACCACCCTTTATCCGACCGCTTCACTTCCCCTTCCAAACGCTCGCCATCGGTCGTGGTGAGCACGGTGCCGCGGCAAATCATCGCCGCACCCAGCACTGCCGCGATAATGTAGCTCGCCCGGATGCTCATGGACATCCGCAATCATACGCTCCGGCCGCCGGTGTCGGCTACCGCAGTTTGCCGACGGGCCGCCCAGCGAGGCGAGCGGATCATTTCCGCCACGAGCGCGGTCCATCCCGTCTGATGGCTCGCACCCAAGCCATGCCCATTTTCGCCGTGGAAAAACTCGTAAAACAGCAGCAGATCCTTGAAGTTCGGATCGTTAACATATCGCGCATCCTCACCATGGCACGGCCGCCGCCCCTTCGCGTCGGGGAGAAACAGCGAAATCAATCTCCCGCGCAACTCATCTGCCACCTCCCGCAGGCACGCCATTCTGCCGCTCCCCGCCGGGCATTCGATCTTGAAATCATCGCCGTAGAAATAGTGGAATTTTTCAAGCGACTCGATCAGCAGAAAATTCAACGGAAACCAGACCGGCCCGCGCCAGTTGCTGTTTCCGCCAAACATCGCGTGCGTGCTGTGGCCCGGCTCATATTGGATCGACCAGGTTCGTCCGTCGCTCGAAAAAGTGTATGGCGCATCGCCATACACGCGCGATAACGATCGCACGCCCCACGGCGACAGGAAATCCGTCTCATCCAGCACCCGGCTCAGCACGCGCCGCAATTTTTCCTTATCCGCCACCGACACCATCATCTTCCGGTGCGAATTCTGCACCTCCGCGATGGCCACGAATTCCTTCAAATCGATCCAGTGTTCCAGGAACCATTCCAGCCGCTTCTTGAACCCGGGCAGCTTTTTCACATGCTCGCTGCGCAGCACTTCGCAGGCGAACAGCGGAATAATCCCCACCCTCGAGCGAATCTTCAGCCGCTTCACCTGCCCCTCGACGAAAATCTGATCGTAGTAGAAGCCGTCATCCTCATCCCACAACCCGGTGCCCCCCATCCGGTTGATGGCTTCGGTGATCGCGATGAAGTGCTCGAAAAATTTGCTGGCGACATCCTCATACGTCGGGTCGTGGGCCGCCAGTTCCAGCGCCATCGACAGCATCGTGCCGCAGAAAAACGCCATCCAGGCCGTGCCGTCGGCTTGCTCCAGCCGCCCGCCCGTCGGCAATGGCTGTGAACGGTCAAACAGTCCGATGTTGTCCAGCCCCAGAAACCCGCCGCCAAACAGGTTATTGCCCGATTCGTCTTTGCGGTTCACCCACCAGGTGAAATTCAGCATCAGCTTCTGAAACGCCCGCGCCAAAAACGCCAAATCCCGCGGCCCATCCCCGGCCGACGTTTTGTAGACGCGCCAGCACGCCCACGCATGCACCGGCGGATTGACGTCCGAAAAATTGAACTCATACGCCGGCAACTGACCGCTCGGATGCATGTACCACTCACGCATCAGCAGGATCAGCTGGTCCTTCGCGAATTGCGGGTCCACGCGCGACATCAGGATCATGTGAAACGCCAGATCCCACGACGCATACCACGGATATTCCCATTTATCCGGC
>JBQCCH010000376.1:0-4145 GCA_051962375.1 Tepidisphaeraceae bacterium | reverse complement strand
CCTGCAGGGCTGGAGCGCCGGCGGCGACCTGGAGCAGATGACCATCGCCCAGATGATCGAGAAGTTCTCCCTCGACCGCGTTAACGTTGCCAATCCGAAATTCAACCGCGACAAGCTGATCAGTTTCTCAACCGATTATTTCGCGAAACTGCCGCCGGGCCAGTTGCTGGCTCGGTTCAAGGATTTCCTTAGCACGCACCCGGAGTCGCCGCTGCATCGGGCGTCCGATGAGCAGTTGGCGGACGTGCTGCGGATGAACGTCGGCTTTCACATCATGTCGGAAATTGAGGAAAAATCGCGGTTCTTCTTCATTCCCGACGACGCGATCGAATACGACGCCGCGGCCGTGGACAAAGTGCTCAAGAAAAACGACTGCCAGGGCGCATTGGCATTGGCGGCCATCCGGGGCGTGCTGGAGCAAGTGCTCGATTGGTCCGGCCACAACGTGGAAGCGGCCGTCAAAGCGTTCTGCGAACAATCCGGGCAAGGCCTTGGCAAAGTCGCCCAGCCGATGCGCGTCGCTGTCAGCGGCAGCGCTGTATCGCCCCCCATCTTCGATTGCCTGGGATTGCTGGGCCAGGAAGCCACCCTGCGGCGTATCGACCGGTGTCTGAAACTCGTCAGTTAAACGGGTTCACGCGCCGGGACATCGAAGCGCCCGTTTCACAGGATCGTGGCGATCACCGTGCGCCGTCGCGGGCGGGTATCGAAATCGAGCAGCACCACCTGCTGCCATTCGCCGGTCAACAGCTTCCCCTCGGAAAACGGGACGGACAGGCTCGGCCCAAACAGGCTCGCGCGCAGGTGGGAATGGGCGTTGTCATCGTGCCAGGTCATCTCGTGGTGGTAACGCAGATCGTCCGGAATCAACCGCTGCAGCGTTTCCAGCAAATCGTGCTTCACCAGGCCGGGCTCAAATTCCAGGGTCGTCAGCGCCGCCGTCGAGCCGACGACGAACAGGTGCAACACGCCGACTCCCCCCAGGTGCTCGGCTCGGCGAAGCAACTCCGGATTCAGGTTGATGATGTCGCCGTTCCCTTCGGTGCTGAGTTCAAGGGTGAAGCGTCGCTGTGCCGGTTCCCGCATGGCGGCTATTGAACCGCGCAGACCTGTCCAGTGTAAAGAGAAGAATCCGGATCGCCGCCCCTTGATCGCGATGCCCGCTTGAGGTGCGACGAATCGAACGCGGAAGTAGGAAAGTTTGTATTGCACGGCCAAAGCGGGCCGTTAGACTCCTCGCTGGAGGATTCCGATGGTTGTTGTTCGCCGGATCGTGACGCTGAGTGCGGGCCTGGCCTGTGCGGCTTGGGTTTCGCCTGCTCACGCGGTGCTGATTTATCACGCCGGCACCGGCAGCGGTTCTCCCACGGCGACGCGCACGACGCTTTCATCCGATTCGGCCGCAGGCACGTACAGCGGTGCCACCATCGGCGACTGGGTCGGTCACGACGGCAATTTCTCCGCCACCCCCATCGGCCCGCACGCTTTTCTCACTGCCGGCCATTTTTCCACCGGCGGAACGATCACGCTGGGGGGCCAGTCTTACACCGCGCAGTCCGTGCTTGCCGATCCGAACACGCCCAACAGCGACCTGCGCGTCGTCATCGTGAATCAACAAATCCCGACCGCCTCCATCGCGCCGCTCTATACCGGCACCGATGAGCTGGCGAACAACTCCGCGCTGATCTTCGGCCGCGGCGTGCCGGCGGGTGCGAGCGTCACCACCGGCACCGCGTTCAACGGCTGGGCCGTCCTGGGCGACTCAAACCTTGATCGCCAGTTGAGTTATGGACTCGACACCGTCGATTTTGCGGTTCCGTCGGGTGGGTCTAATTTTCTGGGCTGGTTTTTCACGCCCTCGGAAGGCTCGACCTCACTCACCAACGGGGATTCCGGCGGCCCGCTCTTCCTGAAAAAGAACGGCCAATGGCTGCTGGCGGGCATCAATTTCGGGATTTCGTCCCCCTACAGCACGGACGGCACCGATAGCACTGCATTCAATGCCACGATCGTGAACGGCACCGGCTTGTTTTTCAAAGACGGCTCGACCTACACCCCGGCGACGGGCCCGGGATACAGCGTGGCGACGCGAATCTCCTCGCAAAGCGCCTGGCTCGCTCAATATGTGCCCGAGCCGGCGTCGCTGAGCCTGCTCTCCCTCGCCACCCTGCTCGGCCTGCGCCGCCGTTAAATGGCCCGGCCACGGGGGTTGGCACCCACGTCTATTCCAAGGTCGCCAGGCGCTGCTTGGCGGCCCAGAAGTTCGGGTTGCACTCCAGCGACCGACGGTAATAGAACTGCGCCAGGTCGCGACGGCCTAACTGCTGATAGACGCCGGCGATATCGTAATTTACCTCATACGGCTGCAACACCGCCGACATCTGCTTGACGGCCTCATCGACGCGATTGTTGCGTACCAGCATCAGGCCATAATTCACCCGAACCAACGCGCCGTCCGGGTGCTTGGCTACGCCGGCGATATACGTTTGCTCCGCCGCCGTGTGATTGCCGGCCAGTTCGTAGGCGTAGCCCAGCGATCCGAACGCCTCGGCCGATCCGTCGGTGGCGGTCGAGTAGCGTTTCCAGGCGTCGATCGCGGCCTGCATCTGGTCCGATTTCACGTACGCCAATGCCAGTTTCTTGAGCACGGCCGGATCTTTTGGATCAAGCTTGGCGGCCGATTCGTATTGCTTGGCGGCCATCTGAAATTGCCCCCGCGCCGCAGCCAGATCGCCGGCGGCGACATACGTTGCCGGCTTGATCGAGGGCGTCGGGGCGTCGGCAATGCTCATGTCGTCGACATTCTCGTGCACGCGGCTGTCCGCCTCGTTAGAGGCCGACTGACAGCCCGACAACACCGCTAACCCAATCATCAATCCGAATGCTCGCTTCATGTCGCTCCTTCAGTTTGCCCCTCGGCGCATCACCGTTATCGGCACACCCATCCGGCGACGATGACCGTTCCCGCCCCACGCCCAACGCCCGATAAAGGCGCTGCCACCCCCCCCCCACATCGGTGGATGAATCAAAACTCATCGCGTATTGACGCAAAATCTCGCCGGAAGCGATTATTTTGACGCTAACCAATGGGCAAACTTATGATCTAAACCATTGGATCAACGGGAGTCCTCATGCGTTACGTTTCAATCGTTCTTGTCAGCCTGTCACTTGCGGGGGTCGCCGTCGCTCAATCCGGGGCGCCCGTCACGCAAGCCTCCTCGCCCGCGCGCCAGGTGCAGGTGAGCAGCCCCTACTGGAACCAAGGCCCGTCACAGGCGAGCGATCTGCCCGCAGCGGAGATTCGCGCAGTGCCGGCGGCGCACGCGGCGGCGGTTCAGGCGCGATGGACCTACATCCAGACCGGCACCGACCTGTCCAATGCCGTCCGCGTCATGCAGATGCAAATGGAACTGCGGCCGGAATACGTCAAAGCGGTCGCCGATGAAAAAGCCGCCTACGACGCACTCGAAGCTGCCCGCCGCAACGCCCTGGCGCCGCTGGCCGACAACGCCGCGTACAACGGCTCGGAGCAGCTGCGCAGCAACCTCACCCAGCAGATCGCCGACGAGCAGTTTCAGATCAAGCCCGACAACGATCGCCTGCTGGCGCTGGCCCGATTGAAGGTGGAATACGGCAAAGACAACCGCAAGCTGGAGTCGGCCGTGCTCGAGCGCGATCCGGCCTATCAAGCGGCCAAGCAACGGTATGTCGACGCCGGCCAACGTGTGCTGGCCTTAAAGCATCAGCAGGCCCTGGCGATCGCGACCGATGACAATCTTGTCGCCATCCGCAAGCAATATGCCGAAGCCCGCATTGCTTCGCTGACCACCGGCGCTTATTACCAAAGCGCCCTCGAAGCCCGCAATGGCGCGGTGAACTACGCCCTGCTCTATCGCGGCGTCGACATCTACCACGGCAACGGCTATTACCCCTACGGCGGATATGGCTACGGCTACGGGTACGGTGTGGGGTACGGCTACTGAGCCCTCTCCTGCCGGCCGATCCGTCTTCTGACCCAAAGCGACTGACCCACACCGACTGGAACCAGAGATTTTCTGGTTCCAGTCGTGTTTTTACGAACCGGGCCCGCGCGGAACAAACACGTGTTCAACAACTACCCCTTGAATTTCATCTATTTAAGCAAA
>JBQCCH010000375.1:0-9205 GCA_051962375.1 Tepidisphaeraceae bacterium | reverse complement strand
GAGCGGCGCTAAGGCCGCCGCGGAAATGTCGTGGATCGCGCCCAGTTTTTGCGACAAATCACTCGCCAGCGTGGTG
Organism: Tepidisphaeraceae bacterium; assembly: GCA_051962375.1. GTDB lineage: Bacteria > Planctomycetota > Phycisphaerae > Tepidisphaerales > Tepidisphaeraceae > RYN-431. The sequence goes on along the minus strand of JBQCCH010000375.1, from coordinate 9,129 downwards.
GGCGGCTGGGGATACGAAATGCTCGCCAGGACTTGGGCATTGATCAATCGCCCGGCCAGGTCTCCGATGGCGAAAAAAGCCCCCGAGTCAAACGCGTGAGCCGCCGCTTCGGTCGAAAATGCCGGGGCCGGGGCATCTTTGCGGATCATCCAGGCGAGGCAATCCGAAAAAACGCGCTCGCGCTCCGCCGGCGCCTCACCTGCCATTGCGGTCGCGACACAAGCGAGCCCCAGGAAGATGACTTTCGACTTAACACGCATCGGCCTGCTTCATCATCGGCCGATCGCATGATTGGATGTAGTGAAAACCCTTTAGCCCGATAATCTCGAGGGTCACGAATCCGGCTTAGGCCTTCATCGATTCCACGCCACCCATGATTTCCGACAATTCGGTCGTGATCTGGCTCTGGCGGGCGCGGTTGTATTGCAGCGACAGCGCGCGGGCCATTTCTTCGGCGTTGTCGGTGGCGGCCTTCATCGCCACCATGCGGGCCACGTGCTCGCTCGTCGCGGCGTCCAGGAACGTCTGGAAAAACGCCGTCTTCACCGCCAGCGGGATCAGCTCATTCAGCAACTCGTCCGGGGCCGGCGAAAATTCATACACCACTTTGTCCGCCGACTTCTCCGCACCCGCCTGCACGGCCTGGTTCAGGCTTGCCAGCGGCAGCACCTGGGTCACGTCCGGCTTTTGCGAGCCGGCGCTCACGAAATTCATGTAACCCACGTACACGCCGTCGATCGCACCCCGACCAAATTGCGCCATCAGCTCTTCGGCCAGCGCTTCGGCTTCGATGAACTTCGGCGGGTCTGAAACCAACACTTTGTCCGCGATGGCCCGCTTTTGGAACGTCATGTAGCTGACGCCTTTTTTCCCGACCACGTACAGGTCGACCGATTTCCCCTCGGATTCCAGCTTTTTGATGAAGTTGACGCTCGTGCGGATGACGTTGCCGTTGTATCCGCCCGCCAGCCCGCGGTTGCTGGTCAGCAGCACGAACGCCACCCGGTTCGTCGCTCCGGCTTTTCCGCCCGGCGTGCGGAGCAGCGGGTGATCCACCTCTCCCGCCGATGCCGCCACATCCCCCACCAGTTCGCGGATCTTCAACGCATACGGCTTGGTGCCCACCGCCCGCTTCAGCGACTTCTGAAATTTCGCCGTCGCGATCATCTGCATCGTGCGCGTGATCTTACGGATGTTGCGGACTGCCTTGCGGCGTTTGACGATCGCACGTGCCTTGGCCATAGCTTCCTCTGCTAAGATTGAACCCTCAAACCGGGCCGCGAATTATGCGGCCCACCGCAATTCGACGCAAGCGAGACAAAACCGCACACCCGCCCGCATACCCACCCCAATTAAGCCCCCATCCCTAAGTCACCGGCCCACACGCCCGGCCGTTCCTGCCATTTTGTTTTTGCGTGATCCGCACAACCCCCGGCCCGGCCAAGCGTTCGGCCAATAAAAACCGCGCGCCAGTGCGACGGCCCTTGCCCAGCCCGCCACGCGACTTATCGCACGCAAAACGAACAAACCGCACCACCCTGAACGCCCCCCTCACGCAGTACGCAATACGCGGTAATCCCCCGTTTCACGTCCTCACGTTTCACTCATCGCGCCCACCCACCTGTCAAAGAGCCGAAGCGCCAAAACGCTCCCCACCCACTCCGTTCTACCGCCGGCCCCCAAAAAATGCGGCCCAAAAATCCGCCATCCATCTCCCCCACGGCGCAAGCCCTACTCCTTCACTTCCCGCCACAGCGTGTCTTCGACTTCCCGATATTTCGCAAACGTCCGTTGCAGGTCGCTCAGCACGGCCTGCAACTGTTTTTGATCGACGGCCGGATCGCGGGCGGCGTCTCGCACGGCGCCGGCGGCATCGTTCAGCTCCCCCGCTGCCCGGGCGAACAGCCGGGCCGAGTCATACAGGTTCAGGTTGTTCAGTTCGTCTTTGTTCGGCTGATACAGCAACCGCCACGGGCTTCGCCGCACTTCCTCGCTCGTGCCTTCCAGATTGATCGACGTGTTCCGAAGCGAGTCCACGATGTTGTCGACCTTCGTGTGATTGCGAATGAGCAGCGAGCGCGCCTCGGCGGTCGCGTCCTTGGTGTTGGTCGCCGCCGTCTGCACGTCTTTCATGGCGTGCCGCACGTCGCCGAGCGTGTCGGATGCTTCGTTCAGCAACCGATTCGCCCGATCGATCGAATCCGGCAGCCGCTCGCGCAGCGTCGCACTGGCTGTTTTCAGGTTGTCCAGGGTCGGCGCGATGCGGTCCCGCGTGTCGCCCACGGCCGTGTCGACATTCGCGACGGCCGCCTTCGCTTGGCCGAGAAAGTCGCCGGCCCGGTCGGCGATGTTCGCGTATTTCTCGTACGCCGGCCCGATCTTGCCGCGCAGGTCGGCGATCAGCCCTCCCCCTTCCGATCCGAGCGCCAGCAGCGCGCTGAACTGGCTCGGCTTCCCTGCCAGCGGCGCGGCATTCTGCCATTTCTCCCCTTTGCCAAAGTCGCTGATGTTCAGGTCGGCCGTGCCGGTGAGCCCCTGCTCCACCTGCACGATCGCATCCGTCCGCAGGTCATATTTCTCGGGCAGTGAAAAATGCACCTCAAAATGCGGCGGCTTCCCCTGGGCGCCGGGGATGAAATCGATCGATTTCACGCGCCCCTGATCCAGCCCCCCCACGCGAGCCGGATCGCCCGCCTTCAATCCGCCCAGGTTCTGATCCAGCGTGAAGGCGGCCCGCACGTCGCGCATCGGCTCAAACCAGCTTCCCGTCCCGCGGATCGCCACCAGGATCCCCGCGCCCAGCCCCACCGACGCCAGGATGAACAAGCCCGCCTTGAATGCATTTTGATCAGTTGCCATAGAACGCCATCTGCTTTCGTCGTATCCCCACGGCCGCGTCGCACGATTGCCCCGCACGCCCGCTTAAATCGGCACGCCCATTTCGTTCAAAAGGTCGCGCTCATAATCGCCCGACTCATTGTGATGCGCCATCGGCCCTTCGGTCAGTCCGTTGATGAACTGGTGCACCAGCGGATCTTCGCTCGCGCGCATCTGCTCGGGCGTGCCCGACACCACGAATTTTCCATGGTTCAGCAACACCATGCGGTCCGCAATCCGAAAGGCCGAATCCATTTCGTGCGTGACGACCACGCTGGTGACGCCCAGCACTTTGTTGAGCTTCATGATCAGTTCGTCGATTTCGGCGCTGGTCACCGGATCCAGGCCGGCCGAAGGCTCGTCGTAGAACAGGATTTTCGGATCCAGCGCCAGCGCCCGGGCGAGCCCGGCGCGTTTTTTCATCCCGCCGGAAATCTCCGACGGCAGCTTCGATGCGTGCTCGCGCAACCCGACCAGTTCCAGCTTGATCTTCACCAGAATCTCGATCGTGTTGTCCGACAAATCCGTGTGCTCGCGCAAGGGCAGCGCCACGTTCTCGGCCAGCGTCATGCTGTTGTAGAGCGCGCCGCTCTGGAACAGGATGCCGATCGATTTGCGATAGGCGTCGAGCTCGCGCCCGCTCATGCCGCACAGGCATTTGCCCATCACCACGATGTCGCCGGCATCAATGGGAATGCTGCCGATCATCATCCGCAGGAGCGTTGATTTTCCTGAGCCCGAGCCGCCCATGATCACCAGCGTTTCGCCCGGGGCGACGTCCAGCTCGATCTGGTCGAGCACGGGCCGCGATCCGTAGATCTTGGTGGCTTTGTCGACTTTGATGATCGGCTCGGACATGCGGTGGCTCAGAACCCCAGGTAATAGAAGACGGCGGTGAAGCCCAGGTCGATGAACGTCAGCGCGACGATGGTGTAAACGACGGTTTTGGTGGTGGCCTCACCCACGCCCTGCGCGCCGCCGCGAACGCCCATGCCCAGGTGACAGGCGATCAGGCTCAGCGTCGCACCGAAGACGGCCGACTTCATCAATCCGCTGACGAAATCCGCCATGTGGACGGCGGCAAAGGTGGCGTGCAGGTAGGCCGTCGGACTGAGCTTGAAGAGCGTGGCACACACGCTCAACCCGCCGGCCACGCCCATGAGATCGGCGATGATCGCCAGGCAGACCATCATAATCGTGGTCGCCGCCACGCGCGGGACCACGAGAAACCGCACGGGATTGATGGCCGAGCTTTCCAACGCTTCGAGTTCTTCCGACACCTGCATCGTGCCGAGCTCGGCGGCGATCGAAGCGCCGGCGAATCCGGTCAGCGTGATGGCCGCCACCAACGGGCCGAGCTCACGCAGCATCGCGATGCCGATGATGTCGGCGATTTTGCTCACCGCCCCGTACTGCGCCAGGATCGGCTGCATTTGCAGCGAGAGGATCGCGCCGATGCAGAAAACGACGAGGCTGATGATCGCGATGGCGGAGACGCCCACGCGAACCATCTGCGCCCACAGGTTGGCCCAGCCCAGCCGCGCCCGCCGGCCGGCAAAAAACGCGGGCTTGATGAACCGGACCGCCGCCGCCGACAACAGCCCCAGCGCCCCGACGAACTCCACCACATTGAGGGCGGTCCGTCCCAGCAGGATCACGGGGGCGCGGGCTTTCATTCGCTCCCCTTCCGCACGTCGGACGGCCCACGGACGGTGAAAAACCGATCCAGATGCGCGATCTGCAGGATCCCTTTGACGCGGGGCGTGAGGTTTTCCAGCACGACATTTCCGCCAACCTTGCGCAGCCGCTGGAGCAGCTCCACCAGGACGGCGATCGCGCTGGAATCCACGTATGGCACATCCGCCAGGTCAAACACGAACTGCTTGGCCGGGGTTTTCTGGAGAAAATCGAGCAGGTCATCGCGCACGGCGGGGCTGGTGTTCAGATCGATCTCGCCGGCGAGCGTGAGCAGGAGCGTGTCGCCCTCTTCGCGGACGGCGCGAATGTGGGGGGAAGCCGGTTCAAGCGAGGGCATCGGTGCTCCTGTCGAGGCGACGGGTCATCTTCAACAGCATGCCGTCGGATTGGGGGACGAAATCGATCGAATCCAGTAGCCGCCGCAGGCATGGCACGCCGATGCCGCCCGGCGTCAGCGGATCGGGTGCGGGTCGATCCACCTTCGGCACCACGCCGCTGCCCCAGTCGCGCAATTCCATGCGCAGCAGCGGGCCGTCCATGAACAGCCGAAGCTCGATCGGGCGATCGGCAGCGCCCTGATACGCGTGGCGGATGATGTTGGCCAGTGCTTCATTGACGCACAAGCCGATTTCACCCGCGGCGGTGTCGTCAAACCCGTGACGGGCGGCGAAGGTTTCGGTCGCCTTACGCGCGTCGGCGATCAGGGCGGGCGAACTGCGCAAGTGAAGTTCCAAGGTGTCGTGGGCCATCAGTAGTGGTGCTCGACGAGCCACGCCTTCCACCGGTCGACGGCCGGCTTGCGCGTGGCGGCATCGTCATAGTAATGATAATCGAACGACATGCCCGTCAATCTTTGCAACGATTCAATCGCGTAAAGCCGCACGGCCGGGTCTTCGGAATCCAAGCTCTGCACGAGCGGCCCCAGCGCGCGGCGATCGCCGGACTGAACCGCCGCCTTCATCGCCGGGATTTTGAAGGCCGCGTCTTTGTCGGCAAGCCCCTCCCCCTGTGGCGCGCAGCCGGCAAGCCCCAGCGCGATCGCCAACCCACCCCAAAATGCCGCAACGCCACAATCCATCGACGGGCAGCATAAGACGTTTGCGCTCAAACGCGAAGAAAGCCTGACAAACATCGTCAGGCTTTCCCCACTCTTTTAAATTGTCCGGAGGGCAAATTGTCCGGCCGGCCGAAGCGTTAGGCCTCGAGCGCGGTGGCCGGGTTTTCACGCGGCTTCAGGACACCGTCTTCGATGATCCGGCGGATCTTCGTCAGCGCCTTGTTCTGAATCTGGCGAACCCGCTCTTTGGTCACGCCAATGATCCGGCCGACTTCTTCCAGCGTCAGCGGGGTTTCCTGCGATTGATTCCAGTTGAACCGCTGCTTGATCACCGTCTGCTCGATGTTCGACAGCTGAGCCAGATTCCGATCGACGATCTGCTTCAACTCATCGACCAGATCATCTTCGACGGCATCACGCTTGCGGTCGGACCAGTCGCTCTTTTCCTGCTCCGGTTCGAACTCGACCGGGAAGCGAGTGCGGTGCCGCGAGTGCTTCTGCGCCGTGCGACTAAAGGCCTTGAGAATGGCCCGGCAGGCGTAGGTGCTGAACTTGAAGCCGCGCTCGACGTTAAACTTGTCCACCGCCCGCAGCAGGGCCATGTTCCCTTCGGAAACGATCTCGGCGAAATCGATGTCGCCGAGGCGGGTGCGCTTCGCCATCGCCAGGACGAGCGCGAGGTTCGTGCGGGTCAGGTATTCGCGGAAGTGCTCCAACCGATGATGCCACAGCACCACCTGCTCGGCCGTCTCCCGCGTGAGGCCGTCTTTTTCGACCTTTATCTGCAGTTGGGTCAGACGCAGCTTCGAAAAGTTGTACCGCAGGAACATCAACTTCTCTTCCGCAGCCGTCATCAGCTGCGGCGTGCCGGTGAGCGTGTTCGTCAGGGCGTCATCCCGCGTGGGCTGATACCAGGCGACCATCGGCAACACGGGTTCATCTTCGGAAAAGAGTTCGCGTTCCGCATTCTTCTGGCGGAACATCGGCGAATCCATAAACGCGTAATTCCCCGCCAACAACTCCTCGGCCTTGGCGCGAAGGACGCGGGGGATCGGAGCGGATCGAACAGACTTGGCGGGCTTTGCGAGTGTAGACATTGCTTGCTCCTGATAAGGCGTCCCGCATCCGGCAAGGGACATCGAAACGCGACATTTCTTGAACTCAGACCTACACTGTTATTTACGTCCCAAGACGCGTAACAGTTTCACAGCCGCAGCCGAGCTTCGCATACTGAGGTGGGTCATATTGTCTCACAGCACGACCCATTCCAGTACCTTTTTCCGGCCCAGCGACATGTCCCAATTTCCTATGGGGCCCTTCACTGTGGCGGCTCATCGATACCCCCATATAGATAGTTCAGACGGATGAACGGTCTTCGGCTTGTCGATTAAATTCGTTTTATTTTCGGCTTTTTAAGGTCAGCATTTTCATGCAGATAGGATTCGACTCCCCCCCGCCGCCCGGCCGCGTCCTGCACTTCGGCGGGAGCTTTAACCCTGTGCATAACGCACACTTGCAGTGTTGTGCGGCCGCCGCCCGGGCTGCGGGATTCGGGACCGTCGTTCTCGTGCCTACGGGGCAACCCTTACTGAAGATTCCCGACTACCGCCTCGCCAGTGCCGCCGATCGCCTGGCGATGCTCGAGCGCGCGATCGCCGATCAAGTCGGGGTGCCGGTGTTTCGCGTCGATCCGATCGAACTCCATCGCGTCGGGCCCAGCTACACGATCGACACCGTCACCGAACTGCGCGCCCGCGGCGAGCGCGAGGTCCACTGGCTGATCGGCGCCGATCAATTGGTCAATTTCCATCGCTGGCACCGCTACCAGGAGCTGTTGCAGCTCGCCCGGTTCTGGGTGATGGCCCGTCCCGGCTACGCGATCGATTGGCCGAGCCTGGACCCGCTCGTTCAAGGATTGGCCGATCATGTCGTGACGGTGCCGCAGCTGGACATCAGCGCCACCGAGATCCGCCGCCGGGTGGCCGCGGGCGAGCCGATCGATACACTCGTGCCCAGCGAGGTCCGAAAATATATCGAAGCCCATCGGCTCTACATTCCGCAACCGTGAGCCGTTACACTTGACCGATCAAAACGCCTATGAACAAGCTCACCGTGTCGCTAGCCGCCCTGACGATCGCGAGTGGTTGCACGCAGCCCCGGTCCGCACCGCCGGCGTCGCGGCAGACGGTCGCCCCCATCCTCTCGACCGCCCCGCCCACCACCGCCGCCACCGCGCCGACCCCACCCCCGGTCGGCAGCCGCATCGTTGAGATCATCACCCATCCGGTCCTGGTCAAGCGCGCCACCACCCGCCCCACCGGCGGCGACGCCAGTTCGCTCGTCACCAGCCGCAACGTCCCCACGCCCAAGCTCACGCTCGACGACCTTAAGCGCGTCGATACCTCCGTCGCCACCGCACCCCTGCTGCGCTTGCTGGCGATGAAATTGAATGGCATTCCGTATCAGCGGTTCGCCGGCTTCGGCGCGGTCGATTTCACCCCCTCGCTGCCGGAAGGCACCGATCCCGATGCCGCCACCAACGACGTCCTCTCCCGCGAACCCGCCGGCCCCAGCTCGGCGATCGGCCGCCTGATCAAGGGAGAGATCGATCTGGCCATCATCCCGCGTCAACCCACCACGGCCGAGCTCGCCTACGCCGTCAAGAGCGGCGTTCAGCTCCGCAGCGATCTGGCCGCCACCGAGGCGCTGGTCTTCACCGTCAATGTCGACAACCCCGTCCATTCCCTCACCCAAAAGCAGCTGGTCGACATCTTCACCGGCAACGTCGTGAAGTGGAAAGACCTGGGCACCGACACCGTGCCCCCCAATAGCCCGATCGCCCCTGATCCGATCACCGTCGCCTACCGCGCTCGCGGCACCGGCTCTGAAGAATTGCTCGAGCAATTGCTCCTGAACGGCCAAAAGCCGCCGGAGTTGCCGATCAGCAAGGCGCTCATGAGCAGCAAGCTGGTGCTCGATGCCTCGAGCGAAGATCCCGAAACCATCGGCTTCAGCGGGTTCTGCTACGCGATCAACATGAAGCGCGACAGCCGCATCAAGGTGCTGGCCGTCGACAACATCCTGCCCGAGCCGGCGCGCGTCGCCTCGGGCGAATATCCCCTAACCACGCCGTTGTACCTGATCACCCGCACCGATCTGTCCTCCGACACCGACATCTACAAGCTTCGCACGTGGCTCGGCACCATGGCGGGCCAGAAGACGCTCGCCGAGGCCGGCTACATGCCCATTTCTTCCGAAGCCTGGACCGAAGCCCGCTTGATGGAGAAGCAGAAATGAACCGGCCGCCCGCATCGGCTTAATGTCCCGCAAGCCGATGCTCGGGCGACGCCCCGCGCTGCTGTTTTCCCCATGGCGATCAACTTTTACGACATTGCGTACGGCTTCGGCCTGGGTGTGTCCGCCCCGGTGTGGGTCGTGCGCAGCAAGACCCGCAAAAAAGTGCTGGCCGCCTTCGCCGAGCGCATGGGCTCGGTCCC
>JBQCCH010000374.1:0-6088 GCA_051962375.1 Tepidisphaeraceae bacterium | reverse complement strand
GCAGGCGTGGTTCCAAACGTGAGAATCATGCGGCGCCTTTCGGGGCTTGATCGATCAATCGGCGGTGCCAGTTGTTGAAGAGGATGTCGCGGATGGCGGCGTCACCGAATCCGGCGGCGGCGAGCGCTTCGCCGATGCGGGGAAGGTCGGCGCTGGTCTCGATTTCGACCGGAATTTCAGCCCTGCCGAGGCCGCCGTCCATGTCGGTGCCGATCGCGACGTGGCGGGCATCGCCGACGAGATCGCAGACGTGTCGGATGTGGGCGACGACATCGTCAAGCGTCGCCCGGCGGTGGCCGTAGGCGTCGGCGGGGAGGAGGAATTTGTCGAAGAGGTTGATGCCGATGACGCCGGCGCGGGCGGCCAGGGCGCGGATCATCGCGTCGGTGAGATGTCGCTCGCCGGGGTCGCGGCCGACGATGGATCGGCAATTGCTGTGGGAGGCGATGATCGGATTGGCGGCGACGTGCAGGAGATCCCAGAACGATTGCTCGGCCAGGTGAGAGACGTCGTGGATGAAGCCGAGGCGATCGAGGTGATGGACGAGGTCGTGCCCGGCGGCGGTGAGGGGGCCGGGCGTGGCGGTGCCGCCGGCGTAGCGCGTCGCCTGCCAGGCGAGGCCGACGATCCGCACGCCGGCGCGATGGAAATAAGGAAGATCATCGGGCGTGCGAATGCACTCGGCCCCTTCGATGAGCAGGATCGCGTTCAGGGCGTTGGCGGGGGCTGCGGTTCCGGGGAGGGCGATGCATCCTTCGGCGGCCCAGGCGTGATAGGTGGCAATCTGGCGCTGCGCTTGGGCAAAGGCTTCGTCGGGCGAATGATAGCCCGGCTTGCCGGGGCCGGCGGGCGAGCAAAAAATCGTTGGGCAAGCATGCGTGACGCCGCCCCGCGTAAGATCGGGCAGGCCGACCGTGGCGATCATGCCCCGATCCAGCGGCTGCTCGGCGGCCGGCCGGCGCACGTCGCGGCCGCGCTCGACATTCATGGCCAGATCCAGATGGGCATCGAACACGGGAAACGATTGAGGCATGACAGCTTTCAAAAGTGGCATCGGTCGAGCGCGGGCCATACCGCGATCCGCGATGGCCGAGTAAAACCGATCGCAGGACGGTCGGCAAACGCATGATCCTGTTCATTTCCATCCGCTATCTCCTGGCGCACGCGCGGCAATCGATCATTTGCATCGCGGGAGTGACGATCAGCGTGGCGATGTTCATCACGATGACGGCGATGATGGCGGGGTTTACGGACAAGTTCATTATTGAGACCGTGGAATCGAGCGGCCACATCACGATTCATGATGAGCCGCGACAATCGGAAACGGCGATCCTGCAGATGCACTACCCGGGGGACAAGGGGGTGCTGGTGCTCGAAGGGCCGAAGCCGCGGGATGTGGTGCAGAAGATCAAGAACCCGACGGGGCTGAGGGCGGAGCTCGGACGGCTGCCGGGGATTGTGTCGGCGTCGGCGACGGTGTCGGGCGACGTCATCGCGACGTATGGCACGAAAACCGTCAGCGCGAATGTCGTCGGGATCGATCCGCGCCAGCACCTGAAGGTGACGACGATCGGCAGCGATCTGACGGAGGGGAGTTTCGATCGCCTGGAAACGACGGCCGACGGGATTGTGATGGGCTGGGGGCTGGCGTCGCTGATCGGGGCGCGGCTGAATGACAACATCACGCTTTCGAGCAACACGGGCGGAAAAACGACGGGAAAAGTCGTCGGCATTTTTCAGACCGGGGTGACGCCGGTGGATTATTCGCGGGCGTACATGCTGCTGAACGACGCGCAGACGCTGCTGGACAAGAAGAACATCATCAATGAGATCGTCCTGCGAACCACCGACTACACCCAGGCGCGCGAAATGGCGGCGCAGATCGAGGGGATTTGCGGGTACAAGACCGAGAGCTGGCAGGAATCGAACGCGAATTTCCTGAAAATCTTCCGGATTCAGCAGATCATCACCTACGTGATCACGGCGTCGCTGATGGTGGTGGCGGCATTCGGGGTGTTGAACATTCTGATCATGGCGGTGCTTGAGCGGGTGAATGACATCGCGATCCTGAAGAGCTTCGGGCTGAGCCGGAACGACATCACGCGGATTTATGTCATCCAAGGGTTGGCAATCGGGTTGATCGGGTCGTCGATCGGACTGCTGATCGGCAAGATCTTAGTGGAAGTGCTGCGGCGGATTCCGATCCAGATGGAAGGGCTGGTCAAGGCGGACGGGCTGTTGATGAGCGAGCATCGCGAGAACTACATCGCGGCGTTCATCGGCTCGCTGGTCGTGGTGATGATCGCGGCAGTCTACCCCGCGCGGCGGGCGGCGAAATATGATCCGGTGGAGGTCATCCGCGGTGCCCATTGATGAGCCAACCCTCGCGGCAACGGATGCGCCGACAACGGATGCGTGCCCGCTTCTGGAAGCGCGGAACGTGCACCGGTACCTGGGCGTGGGCGAAGCGCGGACGCACATTCTTCGCGGCGTGAGCCTGACCATCACGCGGGGGGAATATGTTTCGATCGTGGGACAATCGGGTTCGGGGAAATCGACGCTGCTTTATCTGCTCGGCGGCCTGGATCGGCCGACGCAGGTGATGCCGGAGGGGGCACCGATTACGCCGCGATCGTGCGTGCTGATCGATGGGCAGGACACCTCGCTGCTGGGAGAGGCGGAGCTGTCGGCCTTGCGGAATGCGAAGGTGGGGTTCGTCTTTCAGTTCCACTACCTGCTCAAGGAATTCACGGCCCAGGAGAATATCGCGCTGCCGATGATGCGATTGGGGCGGTTGTCGCGGCATGCGGCGATGGAGCGGGCGGCGATGCTGCTGAAGCGGCTGGGGCTGGAGGCCAAGACCAGGCGGCGGGCGAATCGGTTGTCGGGCGGGGAACAACAGCGGGTGGCGATTGCACGGGCGCTGGCGAACGAGCCGGCGGTGCTGCTGGCGGATGAGCCGACGGGGAATCTGGACAAGGCCAACAGCGACGTCGTGGCGGGGATTTTTCAGGAACTGGCGGCGGGCGGGCAGACGATCGTGATGGTCACCCATGACGCGCAACTGGCGGCCCGGGCGGCGCGGCAGGTGCGGATGGAAGACGGGCAGGTCGTCGCCGACGTGCGCGTAGGGACGTAGTCACCGGCAAACCATCAAAAGACCGACGGCCCGGAGGCAAATGCTCTCCGGGCCGTCGGTGGTTTTGGGTTCAGCGCCCGTGGGGACGGGGCTGTGGGTTAATCTTCCCGGCGCGGAGCGCGGTCGCCGCCGCGTCCACCACCCCGGCCGCCGCGACGCGGACGATCGCCGCCGCGGTCTTCGCCGCCTTCACGGGGCTCGCGCGGGGGACGTTCGCTGGGGGCGCGTTCCGGATCTTTCTCACCCAGCTCGGCCATGGCGGCTTTGCGGCTAAGCTTGATGCGGCCCTGGTCGTCGATGAGCAGGACTTTGACCTTCACTTCATCGCCGACCTTCACGACTTCATCAACGCGGCCGACGTATTGGTCGGAGAGCTCGCTGACGTGGCAGAGGCCGTCGGTTTCGGGGGCGATTTCGACGAACGCGCCGAAGTCCTTGATGCTGACGACGCGGCCGTTGTAGATCTTGCCGATCTGGACGCTGGCGGTCATCGCTTCGACGATGTCGCGGCACTTCTCGGCGCCGACGGAGTCGGTGGAGGAGATGTAGACGGTGCCGTCGTCGTCGATGTCGATGTTGCAGCCGGTGTCGGCCTGCAGGGCCTTGATGTTCTTGCCGCCCGGGCCGATCAGCTTGCCGATCTTTTCCGGGTCGATCTTGACGGTGAGCAGGCGCGGGGCCCACTTGCTGATCGAGGCGCGCGGGGTGCTGATGACGCCGGCCATGATGTCCAGGATCTTGAACCGGGCCGAGCGGGCGCGGTGCAGGGTTTCGCGGATGATGTCGTGGCTGATGCCTTCGATCTTGATGTCGAGCTGGATGGCGGTGACGCCGTCGCGCGTGCCGCAGACTTTGAAGTCCATGTCGCCGAAGTGATCTTCTTCACCGATGATGTCGGTGAGGAGTTTGTATTGGTCGCCTTCCTTGACGAGGCCGACGCTGATGCCGGCGACCATCGCCTTGATGGGGACGCCGGCGTCCATGAGCGCCAGGCAGCCGCCGCAGGAGGAGGCCATCGACGAGGAGCCGTTGGATTCCAGGATGTCGGAGATGACGCGGACGGTGTAGGGGAAATCGCCGACGTTCGGCAGGACGGCGAGCAGCGAGCGCTCGGCCAGGGCGCCGTGACCGATTTCGCGCCGGCCGGGGCCGCGGATCGGACGCACTTCACCGACGCTGTAGCTCGGGAAGTAGTAGTGAAGCATGAACTTCTGGTTGTATTCTTCGGCGAGCCCGTCGACGAGCTGCTCGTCGCTGCTGGTGCCGAGGGTGACGGTGCACATCGCCTGCGTTTCGCCGCGGCTGAAGACGGCCGAGCCGTGGACGCGCGGCAGGACGTTGACCTGGCACGAGATCGGGCGGATGTCTTCGAAGCTGCGTCCGTCCGGGCGGACGCCGGCGAGGATGGCTTCGCGGGTGACCTGCTCTTCGACGGCCGCGAAGGCCGCCCGAACCTTGGCGGCTTCGGACTTCTGCGCCAGGATCGAGAGGTAAGAGGCGTTCGGGTCGGTGATGCCGGGCGACAGTTCCAGGACGAGTTCGTCGCGGATCTGGGCGACGCGTTCGCTGCGGTCGTGCTTGCCGGCCTGGCCCTTGACGGCGCGAATCTTGTCGCCGACGCGGGCGCGGACGGCGTCGAGCAGGCCCGGTTCCGGCGCCTTGATGTCGCCGACCTTTTCGCGGCCGCACTTGGCCTGCAGTTCGGCGATCATGTTGGCGATTTCGATGATCGCGTCATGGCCGACCTTGATGGCGTCGGCGATTTCGTCTTCGGGGACTTCGTACGCGCCGACTTCGATCATGTTCACGAAGTTTTTCGTGCCGGCGACGACGACTTCAAAATCGCTGCGTTCTGTCTCTTCGATCGTCGGGAAGAGGATGACTTTGCCGTCGATGCGTCCGACCTTGGCGTGGGCGGTGGGGCTGATGAAGGGGATGTCGCTGATGGCGACGCACGCGCTGGCGGCGATGCCGGCGAGCATGTCGGTGTCGTTGACGCCGTCGTAGGTCAGGGCGTTGAGCTGGATCTGAACTTCATCCATGAACCCGTACGGGAACAGGGGCCGCAGCGGGCGGTCAATGAGGCGGCTGATGAGAACTTCGCGGGTGGTGGGGCGGCCTTCGCGCTTCATGAAGCCGCCGGGGAACTTGCCGGCCGCGGCGCGGCGTTCGCGGTAGTCGACCTGGAGCGGGAAGAAGTCGATGCCTTCACGCGGCTTGGCGCGGACGACGGCGCCGAACACGATGGTGTCGCCGTATTGAACGGTGACGGAGCCGTCGGCGAGCTTGGCGAAGGAGCCGGTGGAGATGGTCAGCGTGCGGCCGCCGATCTCACGGGAGACGGAATGCTGTTGCATGGAGAGGGGTCCTGAAACGTCCGAATCGAACGAAGGCGTCAGACCGCGTCACCCGGGCCGGAGAGGTTTGAATGCCGAATGGCCGAAGTCCCCGCGGGGGCTTGGGGCATTAGGCATTCGTCTCACGCAGACACTGCCGGGGGACGAAAACGGCCTTGCGACTCGCGCCCGCCGGGACGTTCGGCGGGCTGGCTTCGAAGTGGAGGAGTTGACCGTAGAGAGTTCAGAGTTAAGACCAGAACGGTGTGACGTTTTGTCCTTCAACTCTCCACTCTCTACGGCCAACACTCCACGTGTAGTCAAACGAAAAAAGACACGCCAATGCGTGTCTCAAACGAACGTCGTATAAACTATTTTCGCAGGCCGAGCTTCGTGATCGTCTGCTGGTATCGGTCGCGGTTGATGCGCATGAGATACTTCAGCAGCGAGTTGCGATTGCCGACCATTTTGAGCAGCCCGCGACGCGAGGAGAAGTCCTTTTTGTGCGTCTTGAGGTGCTCGGTCAATTCATTGATACGCTTGGTGAGCAGGGCGATTTGCACCTCCGGCGAACCGGAATCTTTTTCGTGCGTGCGGAAATCGGAAATAACCT
>JBQCCH010000373.1:0-4832 GCA_051962375.1 Tepidisphaeraceae bacterium | reverse complement strand
CCGACGCAACTGTCACCGACCTGGGGACGGAGTTCGGGGTGAAAGTCGAACCCGATTCAAAATCCACGGATGTGCATGTCTTCAAAGGGCTTGTCCATGTTGCGTCGTCGGATGCCAAATCCGACGCGGGGAGTGTGAACGTTGCCGCTGGCGATGCTGCGCGGGTCGTCGGTTCTGGAACGCCTTCGGTTATCGAGGGCGGTATAGAGCCGCAAATGTTTGTGCGCGATCTCACGCAGGTTAAACGCACCCTTGAATTGGTCGATCTAGTCTCCGGCGGCGATGGTCTCAGCGGCCGGCGCGGCGGTGTCCTGGATCAAACGAACGGAAACGTAGGCACGATTAAATCCACCGACCTGGGCGGCGATCTTCGTGGCGACGAGCAGTACCATCCTACCAGCGGGCTGTCCGCAGTGGATGGATGTTTTGTGCCGGGCCTATCCGGAAAGCCGATTCAGGTCGACTCAGCCGGCCACCTGTTTGCGTTTCCGCCCACGCCGCCCCGCGGGACTGTCAAAATCTGTGCCGGCGGCACGCTGCCGAAGATTAAAAACGGCGACGTTATCGCGTCGACGTTGCACGGCACGGACTATTCGTCCCCGGGGCACAGCTTCCTCTTCATGCACCCGAGCGCGGCGATCACGCTCGATCTTGATGCAATCCGTCGGCTTCACCCGAATGCCACGATGCAAAGCTTTCACTGCATCGTCGGAAACCCGGGAACTGGGTCTGGAAAATTACCTTCCAATGTCTTCGTCCTTGTCGATGGCCAGTTGCGGTTCTCAAAAATGAATATCGTGTCGCAAGCGGCACCAGTCGACGTAAACATTCCGCTGTCAGCGTCGGATCGTTTTCTCACTTTGGCGAGCACGATCAGCGGGACAGACATCCGCGGGCACCAGATTATTTTCGGCGACCCGTCGTTTTCACTCATACCTTAGGCGCAACAAAGCGCCCGACCCATCCGTAGACCGAAACCCTAAGGCGGACACGCAACAGCCGCCACAACAGGTTCGAACCCGTAAAATGGGACGATATAAAGTCCCCGCGAAACTTGAACCTTTGTCGGACAACGAAAGCGAACGTAAGTGGAGGAGTAGCTGTGATTGTACGATCGTCCCTCATCTGTCTGCTGGCATTGTGTGTTGCCGAATCCGCAGTGCTGGCGAATCCTGCACCGGAGCACGGGCAGTTTAACGTTCGCAATTTTGGGGCCGTGGGAGATGGCAAAACCCTCGACAGCCCCGCGATCGATAAAGCGATTGTGGCGGCCTCTAACGCGGGTGGCGGTACGGTGGTCGTGCCGGCGGGGACGTATCTGAGCGGTTCGATTCATCTGAAGAGCAACATTCATTTGCTCATTGACGCGGGCGCGACCATCGTCGGTGCTCCGCAAAAGCTCAATGCGTACGATGAAACCGAACCGTTCTCGGGCATCGCTTACCAGGATGGCGGGCACTGTTATTTCCACAACAGTCTGATCTGGGGCGAAAACCTGACCAATGTTTCGATCACCGGTCGCGGCACGATCGATGGGGGCGGCCTGACTCGGGATTCAAAACTGCTCGACGAGATGTGCGGCTATCGTCATCCCAACAAGGCGAGTACCAAGACCTATCCACCGGTGCGCCTTGGCAACAAAGCGATCGCGCTCAAGCTCTGTAATGACGTGCTGATCCGCGATATTACGCTGGTGCACGGTGGACATTGTGCAGTTCTCGCTACCGGCTGCGATAACCTCACGATCGACAACGTCAGGATAGACACCAATCGCGACGGCATCGATATCGACTGTTGTCGCAATACGGTTGTGTCCAATTGTCGTATCAACTCCCCGAATGATGATGGCCTTTGCATCAAAAGCACGTACGCGCTCGGAGAGATTCGACTCACGGAGAATCTCACCGTCGTTAACTGCCAGCTCTCCGGTTTTGTCGAGGGCACGCTCATCGATGGCACGATGAAGCCGAAGTCCGGCGGGCGGGGGCGCATCAAATTCGGAACGGAATCCACTGGCGGTTTCCGAAACTGCACCATCTCCAACTGCACCTTCCGCGCGTGCAAGGGGCTTGCGATCGAAGAAGTAGACGGCGGGATTTTAGAAAATATCACCATCAACAATATTTCGATGGTGGATGTGAATCATTACCCGATCTACATCACGACGGGTGAACGCAACCGCGGGCCTACTCCCGGTGTCAGCACCATCAAGAACGTGTTGATTTCGAATGTGGTCGCCACCGGCATCGACTACTACATTGGCATCCTCATCACCGGCTTGCCCGATCACCCGATCGAAGGCCTTCGACTGAAAAATATTCGGTTTACTTACAAGGGGGGCGGTACGAAGGAGCAAGCGGAAAACGTTCCCAAGGAACTGGGGACGGGTTACCCGGAATATTGGGCAAAGGAAGTCATGCCCGCCTACGGGTTGTTCGCACGACACGTGAAAGGCCTTGAACTGGCGGACATCAACCTGGGCTTCGACAAAGACGAATTTAGGCCTGCCATTCAATGCGTGGATGTCGACGGATTGGATATTGACAATTTCAAGGCCCAGCTTGGGCCCGGCGTGCCGGTTGCGAAGTTCGAGCAAGTCAAAGGACTATCGATTCGTCATTCGCCTCAGTTTCCCGCGCAGTAGAGCGATTTTCGAAGCGGATGGAAAGGGCGTGCTCGCGCCTAAAGCCGTGGTCGGCTGTTCAGCTGATGGGCCGGATGTGGTCCTTACGATAGGCGCCGGGCGTCTGGCCGGTCTGTTTGCGGAACGTCACGTAGAAGTTCTTGACGTCGAAAAAGCCGCATTTGATCGCCACCTGGTGGATGCTGATCGCGGGGGAGGCCAATAGTCGCTGCGCAGCCTCGATGCGAACGCGGGTGATCTCTTCATGCGGCGTTCGGCCGATCTGGGAAACGAAGTTTCGCTCCAGCCACCGCCGACCGACCGGGACTGCGCGAAGCAAGTCCTGGACCGAGCAAGGATCGCAGGCGTGCTCGCGAATAAAGCGAATCGCCAAGGCGAGGTCCGGATCGGCGATCGCAAGCAGGCTGGTGCTCTGACGTTGCACGACGCCGATCGGAGGCAGTTCGATGAGCCGATCGGGCAAGCTGAGTGATTCCCCGCTGAGAAGGCGATCGAGCATCGCGGCGGCCGCGTAGCCGATGCGGCTGTAATCGGGATCGACGCTGGAAAGCGGCGGCCAGGCCCCTTCGCAGAGCAGGTCGTCATTGTTGATGCCGATGATCGCGACTTGTTCGGGCACGCCGATGTCGGCATCGACGCAGGCATCGGCGAGGTCATGGGCAACAGAATCATCGAATGCCAGGATTCCGATCGGCTTGGGTACACCTTTCAACCACGCCAGCAGCGCAGGCCGATGCATGTGGCTGAGCCATTCGGCTTCGGTGGGGCGATTCAGAGGGCATTCGACGAATTGCTTTCCCTGAGCCTGCACCTCGCGTCGAAAGCCGAGCATTCGTCGATTGAGCGAGACGCGTGATCCGAGCAGGCCGTAGAAGCTGAAGCGCGGGAGCCGGCATTCGATGAGGTGACGGGCGGCCAACGCACCGGCGGCTTCGTCATCGAGTCGCACCACCGGTCCGCGGCGCGGGTCGGCGGCGCCGGAGCAGATCACGACATGCTTGCACTGCGCACGGCCCAGCTCCAGCAGCTCGTTCGGCACGCCCGCGAAAATCGCCCCATCGAATTTCGGCCAGTTGACGGAACGGGCTTCAAGAAAATGACGCAGCTCCTTCCGAAGCAGCCATCGCCGCTGCAGGTTGGCGTATTGAGTCGCCCCGCGCAGCACGGCCCGGCCGTAACTGCTGACGCCGTCGACAATGATTCCAACGAGTGGACGCCGCACCGGAGCGGGCCCGAGTGTCCCATGTCGCAATGTGCCAGAAGGCTATCGTCTGGCCAATGCGTCCGCAATCTGAATTAGTGCTTTGCTTGCAGCAGCGCTCGCCGAATCGCGTGCGTCTTATCGTCCAGAGGCGGATTGTTGCGCCATCGTCGTGATATCCGGTGTGAGAGATGAAGAGCCGCGTCTCAAGTCATTCATTCACCGGCGGGCGGGACGTCCGCGGAACTGCTTGTCAGGTGGACCCGAACAGCCGGCAAGAGATCCGCTCCGCAGATTCGGGACGGTTTGCCCCCTTGGTCGCAAAATACCAAGGAACGAACGCAGTTCCGGGAATGCGAGGTAGCGGACGGCATTTTATTCTGTCTGAACGAACCTGCCGGGCAGCGATCCATCGGTCTTGAAGAAAGGCCGTTCGCGCATTGGCCCGCAGGGAGCATTTCTTGTTGTTTGCACGCTGAGGAGCACACATGCGGTCGGTTAAAAAGGCGTTCACGCTCGTGGAACTCTTGGTCGTCATCGGAATCATCGCGCTGCTGATTTCGATCCTTCTGCCGGCGTTAAACAAAGCCCGCCAGGCGGCCGCGCTGGTGTCTTGCGCGAGCAACCTGAGGCAATTGGGGGCCGCTGTCAGCATGTATGTGAGTGAAGCGAAGGGGGCGTTGCCGACTCTCGCCGATGCAGATGACGTCAAATCGGCGGGGGCCTACACGGGCGGCAAAAATCTCGCCAGCTTCAGCCCGACGGGCAAGGGGCAGCGCCTCTATGGCTATCTGCAGCCGTATGGGATAAAGAAGACCGAGAACCGGGTCTGCCCTTCAATCGATTTCCGTAGCCTAGTTAGTTCCACCTACACGAACTGGGCCGTCTCCTACATCTACAATGGACACATCGGCGTGGGTGACGCTGCCGAATGGTATGGCAGCCGCGGCGCGCCGACGGGACAGGTGGAGTTCATCTGCGCCTACG
>JBQCCH010000372.1:0-9728 GCA_051962375.1 Tepidisphaeraceae bacterium | reverse complement strand
CACTGGTCGGTTTGGACGCAAGGCGCCGTCAAGATGCAGGCCGACCTGCGCCGCCGGGCCTTGGCGGGAGATCAACTTTCGCCAGACGTTCTGACCTTGGCCGCGGAAGTGACCGATTGCAACGCCGCCTTCTTCGACGCTGCCAACGGGTTCAAAGGATGCATCGCCGGCCTCCACGCGGTGCTGCACCGCCAAGGATTGCTGAACAACATTCTCTGCCTCGATGAATCGGAGGACCTGTCGCCC
The DNA here is from genome assembly GCA_051962375.1 of Tepidisphaeraceae bacterium. Lineage (GTDB taxonomy): Bacteria > Planctomycetota > Phycisphaerae > Tepidisphaerales > Tepidisphaeraceae > RYN-431. The sequence goes on along the minus strand of JBQCCH010000372.1, from coordinate 9,482 downwards.
GGTCAAATGCAGGAAATTGAACGCGTCCATCGCGCTTACCCGCATCTGAACGACGATGCGTTCGTCAGTGAGAACCGCGACGCGTGGCTGAGCAACTGATCTTCTACTCGCAAACACCCATGACCCCACCCCGCGTATCGACCGTGCTCGATCTCATCGGCAATACGCCGATGCTGGAACTGAACCAGATCCGATCGCACCTGGACCTGCAGGGTCGGCTGCTGGCGAAGCTTGAGCATCTGAACCCGGGCGGAAGCAAAAAAGATCGTGTCGCCCTTTCGATGGTCCGCCAGGCGCGCGCCTCCGGCCAACTGCGGCCGGGACAGGCCGTGGTCGAGGTGACCAGCGGCAACACCGGCACCGGCCTGGCGATCGTCTGCCGCGCCCTGCGGCATCCTTTTTATGCCGTCATGAGCGAAGGCAATACGCGTGAACGCGCCCAGATGATGCGTGCCCTGGGCGCCGAGGTGGTTCTGGTTCCACAAGTCAGCGGCGGCGTACCCGGGCGGGTCAGCGGCTGTGATATGCGTCAGGTGAAAGAGCGGGCGGCCCAACTCGTGCAAGCATGTAATGCCTTTTTTGTCGACCAGTTTGAGAACCCGGCCAATCCACTGGCACACGAGCTGACGACCGCGGAAGAGCTCTGGAACCAGGCGGAAGGACAGCTCGATGTGTTGGTCGCCTTCGTGGGCAGTGGCGGCGCTCTTGCCGGATTGGCACGGGGGCTGCGCAAATTTCAGCCTGATCTGCGGGTGTACGTCGTCGAGCCGACCTCCGCCTCTTCCCTCGCTTCCCGCTGCTGCTCGGATCTGGGGCACGCCATCCAAGGCGGAGGTTATGGGCGAAGCAATCTATCGCTGCTCGACGGCGTCGCGATCGATGGCTACCTCAGTTGCACCGATGCCCAAGCCACCGATGCCGCTCGGCTCCTGGCGGCACACGAGGGAATCCTCGCCGGCTATTCCACCGGTGCCCAGCTGCATGCGGCCATCGATCTCCTGCGCTCCCGCGAACGCGATGCCACCATCGGCTTCCTGGTTTGCGATACCGGCATGAAATACTTTTCGACCGAACTCTATGCATGACAGGCACTCTATGCCTAACCAGCTCGGTCAGCGGGTCATGCCGCAGCTCTCCAGCAATCGAAACGTGCCGAAACGGTCGGGCTGATGGAAATTCAGGACGTCACCGATGTCGCTCCAACTTGCCCAATGCGGCCGAGCGACACGGCTGGCGCACTTAAACACGTTGCCCCGCCAACCTTGCCCCGCCTCCGTAGGAATCGGGCCCACATAATGCTCCATGAGCTGTAGCGGGATCATCGCGGTCAACCGCCAGTCAACGGGATCTGCCGATTCGGTGGAGATCGTTCCCGGCAGTGTGGTCATCACCCGGATCGCCGCCGCCCGGGCTTCGGGCACCGGCACGTGCTCCCCAAGCCCGCCTCCATCCGCACTGCCGATGATGTAATACAGCAACATCACGCCGCCGCAGTTGAACTCAAAGTTGAAGTACCCGCCGTGCTGCATCGGCTGCACGAACAATTCCACGCAGCTATCCCGGCTGACCTGGTCCTGGTACTGCGTCGCGATGCTGCGGACGTACTCATTCCGCACATCAAAAATCACGTGCAGCCCAGGCCCAGCCAGTTGCAGCTTGGCTCGCGCGGTCGGCCGGTGAATCGACGATCGCGGATGGAAATGGTCGACGCTCAGGGCCGGCACGCCCGCCCACAGCGGCCCATCCCAGGCCAGCGACGGCTCGGCAAATTCGGGCCGCTTAGGAATCAGATATTCCATGATATTCCTCGGCCCGCTCACGGCTGAAGACACAGCGGCCGGCGACCCAGACGCGCTCCACCCGATGGTGCCGATCCCACAGCACAAGGTCTGCGGATTGCCCCGGCCCTATCTCGCCGCGATCGACCCATCCCAGCACGCGGGCGGGATTCGCTGTCGCCATCTTCCATGGCAAGAGAGGTGTGGCCTGAAACCACTTCTGCAGGTTTTCGACAGCGCGATCCATCGTCAGGCTGCTGCCGGCCAGGCCGCCATGAGCCGGATGCGTCGGATCTGCGATTCGAGCGGCGTCGCCGGGCTTGATGGAAACAGCAAAGCCCATCGGTGTGTCATACGTCCCCGGCCCAAGCCCGGCGCCCACATTGGCGTCGGTGATGGCGATCACGCCGGTACTCCCCTTGGCCGCCAATGCCGCGCGAATCGCCGCAGGGTGTGCATGAACGCCGTCGCAGATGAAATCGACCGTCACGCGTGGATCCCCCAGCAACGCTTCCACAGCCCCTACCGGCCGCACCCCCGGTTCGGTCTCCGGCGGGACCGGAAACACGTCGTAAAAATGCGTGGCGTGTCGTGCCCCGGCATCGATCGCCGCCTGGGTCTGATCCACCGTCGCAGCCGTGTGCGTGATAAATGGCACGATGCCCCGCTCGCAGAGCCGTTCAATGACCCCGACAATGCCGTGCACTTCCGGACTGATTGACATCGCCGCAACCCGGCCTCGACACGCAGCCAACAGTTCGTTCAGGAAGCCGATGTCTGCCTTGCATTGCAGTGCGCCGGCTCCGGTTAACGCGAGGAACGGCCCCTCAAGATGAAAGCCCGGCACGCGGACATCGAGCGGCTCTTCCAACACACCGGCCAACTGATCCAGCAGCCCAAATGACTCACCGCTCAACCGGCGGTAAAGCGTCGGCAGGACACTGGTCACGCCAAAACGCGGCAGCAGGTTCAGGCCCGCGCGCAGATCACTCGCGCTGCGTTCGAATGCAAAATGGCCGATCCCGTGCGTGTGCAGATCGATCAGGCCGGGCGTGAGCAGGCGATGCTCCGACGGCATCGACTCGGTGTCGCCCGCCGCTTCGGCCGCCTCGATGGCGAGGATCGAGTCGTCGAAAGTCACCGAGCGCGCCGCGGCGATTCCATCGGACATCAGCACGCGGACGTGGTCCAGGCGAGTGAGCGGCATCAGCCTTCCTGTTCCGACAGGTCCGTCATCGGGGTCAAGACCGCATCGCTCGGCTCGGCGACGATCACCCGAACCCCCGCAGCTTCAAGCGCGGCGCGGTCGGCCGGGGCGATGGACGAATCGGTAATGAGCCCGCGGCAGTCGCGGAGATTTCCAAATCGACACAGCGCGGTGCGGCCGATCTTTGAACTGTCGGCAACGATGTAAACGCCCGCCGCTCGCGCCGTCATCTTCGCCAGCATTCGGCCGACCGTGAGCGAAGCGTTGAACAATTCGCCATCCAGACCCACGCCATCCGCACCAATGAATGCCAAGTCCGCGTGAAAGGCTTCAAGATTGGCTTCGGTCAGCGGTCCGGCCAAATCCGGAGCATCCCGGCGGACAATGCCGCCAAGCAGAATGATTTCCAGATCTGCGGAACGCTGCAGCGTGGCGGCAATCGGAAGCGAAGTGGTGATCACGACCAGCCGCTTGCGGTGGATCAACCGCCGAGCCACGGCAAGGGTCGTCGTACCGGAATCGAACAACACCGACTGCCCGTCTTCGATCAACCCCGCGGCCGCCTGGCCGATCGCTTCCTTCTGCGTGCCGGAATCACCCATGCCACGCAGGAACTTGAATTCGAACGAAACCTGTTCGATCGGCGCAGCGCCGCCGTACGTCCGCACCAGGCGCTGCTCCGTCGCCAGTTGTTGCAGATCGCGGCGCACGGTCATGTCGCTGACGCCCAGATGTTGAGCCAGAACTTCCACCGAGCATTCCCCACGCTCCCGCAGCAGTTCTTGAATCTGTCGATGCCGACGCAGCTTCATTTGCATAAGTTTTCGATTGTAAAGTGTTCAAATCCGTTTATTCTACACGAAATTCGAACCGTTCAAACAATTTTATGTCATCAAAATGTTTAACTGCGGGCAGCGCGACCGTTGATATCACCCCGCGTCAACCGATGTTTCTCTTCGGTTATCCTCACGTTAATCGCATCAGCACCGGCGTGCATGACCCGTTGCTGGCCAGCGCGCTCGCGATTGAAGGCCGCGGTGGGTGTGCCCTTTGGATCGCAGTCGACCTGATTATGGTCACCAAAGCGCTGACGGCGCGCGTCCGCGAACGGCTTTCGACGGCCACCGGTCTGCCACCGTCCGCCATTCTGCTCTCCGCCACTCATACCCATTCGGGCCCGGTCACCGCGAGCTATCTGAGCAATGAGTATGACGCAACGGTCCCCCCTCCCGATGCCGCTTATCTGAGAGCTCTCGAGGACGCGATCTTTGATGTCGGCACTCGGGCGTGGGAAAACCGCCGACCCGCCGAATTCGCCATCGTGCAGGCCGACGCCACAGGCATCGGCACGTGTCGGCATGACCCGAAGGGCCCGCGCGATTTAACCGTGCCCGTCATCGTCGCCCGCGACGTCGAATCCAAATCCTTCATCGGCCTGATGCTCGTCTGTGCGATGCATCCGACCGTTCTCCACGAAGACTCCACCCTGTACAGCGGCGACTTTCCGGCACTGGCCCGCCAATACCTGCAGCGACATCTGGTCGGCGACGCGTGCCCCATCGTCTATCACACCGGCGCCAGCGGCAATCAAAGCCCGCGCCATGTGACGCGGGGCAACACCTTTGCTGAGGCGCGACGCCTCGGTGAAATCCTGGGTCGAGCGGTCGAAAACGCGCTGCGCGATGCATCGTACGGTCGAGATCTGCCGTTGACCGTTGCGCAGCGCTGGATCGATTTGCCGCTGCGCGAGCCGCCGCCGCTTCACGTCGCGGAGCAGCAATGCCAGCACGCCCGAGCGCGTCTCAACGCGCTGCAAGGCCCGCACGCGAGCGCGGCCGAGCGACGCTCAGCCGAGTGTGACTGGTTCGGTGCGGAGGAACTCGTCGCAATCGCCCGAGCTGCCGAGCAGGGGCGGCTGCAATCCGTCCGCGACTCGATCCTTCCCGCTGAGATCCAGGTGTTCAGGCTCGGGCATCACCTGTTGATCGCTTGGCCGGGCGAATTCTTCCTGGAGTTCGCACTCCAAATTAAGGACGCTCATCCCCATGCCACGATTATCACGCTCGCCAACGGCGAACTGCAAGGCTATGTCGTCACGCAGGAGGCCATCGATAAACACTGGTACGAAGCCGGCAACGCTCTGCTCAAAAGCCCCGACGCCGGCGATCGCATGGTGACCGCGACCCGTGAACTGATCGAGTCCCTTCCCGAATGAGCTTATGCCTGACTACGTGCTGGCCATTGATTTCGGAACGTCGTATTTCAAGACCGCCCTGCTCGACGATCACGGCCGGCTGTGCGGCATTGAGCGAGTGCCAACGCCGATCACTCGGCACGGCGAACGCAGCGAAATTGATCCAGAGACGTTCAAGCGTGTGATTCGCGAATCGATCAAAGCACTCGGCCGTCAGAACCCGGGCGTGCTGAAGCGGGTCCGGGCCATCAGTTATTGCACGCAAGCGAATACGTTCACGCTTCTGGGGGCAAACGGCAAGCCGCTGACGCCGCTGATCGTCTGGGATGACCAACGCGCCCAGGCCGTCGCGGACCGCTTGCCATGGGCGAATCAGGATGAGCCCGAATTGGCAGCCCATCGCAGTCTGACCGGAATCCCTCGACTTTCTGCGGGCTTTGCCATCGCCAAACTCCATTGGCTGCGCCTGCGCGAACCTGATGTCATTGCCGCGACGCGCAAGCTCGTGTTCATCGGAGATTATTTCACCCAATGGCTCACCGGCCGACATGTCACGGACGGCAGCGTCGCCGCGATGAGTGGGCTGTTTGACGTCGAGGGCTGGCGCTGGTCTGAGCACTGGTGCGACCGACTCGGCGTGGATCCGGTATGGCTGCCCCAGGTCGAACGCGCGGGAACGCTCCTGAGCCCGATTCTCCCACTAGCGGCCGACGAGTTGGGCCTGCCGCGCGAGTGCTGCTTTGTCGTAGGGCTGCTCGATCAATACGCCGGCGCCATCGGAGTCGGAAACACAACGCCCGGCGATGTGTCAGAGACGACAGGAACGGTGTTGGCCACCATTCGAGCATCGACGCGGTTTTCCCCATTGACCTCTTCCCCATCGACCTCTGCCACAACTCTCATGCCGCGGTTCAGCGGGCCGGGCGTTCAGCCGGGCTCGTATTACCACATGGCGTTCGGCGACGTGTCGGCGTTTTTGCTCGAGTATTTTCGCCAGCAATTGCCCGATCGCCCCGACTTTTCCACGCTCGACGCGATCGTGACCCCGCGAACGCCGCGGCTTACGCTCGATCACCATTTGCCGTCTGAACGTCTGCGCGAGCAATTACGACATTGGGCAATCGAACAGCAGCCGCGCGGCGCAGTGGTCATGGCGATATATGAAGCCGTTGCCCGGGCGCTGGCGGAGCAGGTAGCCGCCTTGGTTGACGGCGACAGCCTGCCGCCCGTCATCCGGTCAGCGGGCGGAGCATCCCGCAGTCGTCGCTGGTTGCAGATCAAGGCCGACACGCTCGGCATTCCCGTGCGGGCGCCGTCCCATCCTGAACCCACCCTGTTGGGCGTTCTTTCGCTCATCGCCCCGGCCATGAATTGGGATGCGGTCCCGACCGAACCCGAGGATCGATCGGATTGGCTGATGCCGAGTGCAGTCAAAGCCTGATCGGTCGAGCACCTGCGGATTTAGTAAGTTGAAGAAAAGCCCCGGGCGACAGTTTCCTGCCCCCCGGGATGTGGATGACGCCGACCGTGGTCGACATCGTCGCAAGGATGCGCGTGAGCCATCGGCGACGGCTCAGCCGACGGTTTAGCCCATCCTGCGAAAGCGGGCTTACAACTCGCTGGGCCGTCGATCGGTGAAGTCGGCATCGGACCGGGTGAAGACGCGGTACAGCGCGGGCAGCACGACCAGCGTCAGCAGCGTGCTGCTGATCAGCCCGCCGATCACCACGGTCGCCAGCGGCTTCTGCACTTCGGCCCCGGTCCCGTGCGCCAGGGCCATGGGCACAAACCCCAGCGATGCCACCAGCGCCGTCATCAGCACCGGGCGCAAGCGCGTCAGTGAGCCGTGAAGGATCGCCTGCTCGCACGGCATGCCCCCCTGCCGAAGCTGATTGATAAAGCTTACCATCACTAGTCCGTTCAAGACCGCGACCCCCGACAGCGCGATGAAGCCCACCGCCGCCGAGATCGAAAACGGCATGTCGCGCAGCCACAGCGCCATGATCCCTCCCGTCAGCCCGAGCGGCACGGCACTGAATACGAGCAGCGCATACTTCAAGGATTTAAAACTGCCGAAAAGCAGCAGCAGGATGATCAGGAAGCAGAGCGGAACAACCACCGCCAGCCGTTGCTTCGCGGCAACCAGGTTCTCGTATTGGCCGCCCCACGCGAGCCAATTGCCCGCCGGCACAGAGACGGCCGCCACCTTGGCCTGCGCCTCGGTAACGAACGAGCCCAGATCGCGGCCGCGCACGTTCGCCTGAATGACGATGCGACGCTTGCCGTTCTCGCGGCTCACCTGATTCGCCCCCTCCGTAACGTCGATCTTCGCGACGCTCCCCAGCGGAATGAATCCGATGTCCGCCGATGCATGGTCCTCCGTGCTCGCCAGTTGGGATACGGCTTCCGTCCGCGGCAGCGGGATCGGCAGGTTCTCCAGTTCGTCCAGCCGTTCTCGCGTTTCGTCCGGCATTCGCACCACCAGATCGAAGCGCCGATCCCCCTCAAACACCAGGCCGGCCTCCCGCCCTCCCATCGCCACAGCGACCACATCCTGCACGTCGGCAACATTCAGCCCGTATCGAGCGATGGCATCGCGGTCGATATCGATCGTCAGCACCGGCAGCCCGGCCGTCTGCTCAACTTTCACGTCGGCGGCGCCCGGCACGGATTGCAGCGCCCGCGCGATCTCCGCAGCGGTCGCACTCATGGCCGGAAAATCGTCCCCGTACACCTTCACCGCCACATCGCCGCGCACGCCGGCGACGAGTTCGTTGAAACGCATCTGGATCGGCTGGGTAAACTCATAATTCTGGCCGGGAAGCGCCCGAAGTGTCAGGTCGATCAGCTGAATGAGCTTGCCTTTGTGCCCTTCCAGTTTGATCGCCTCGGCCTCTTCCCCTTCTTCGCCTTCATCGGGATGGCCCGCCTCTTGCGAAAGGCCGGCCTGCTTCTGGTCGATGAGCCGGTCCAATTCGGCTTCACTTCGCCATTGGTCGGCCGGCTTGAAGATGACGAACGTATCCGACGCATTGGGCGGCATTGGATCCGATGCCAGTTCAGCCGTCCCCGTCTTGCTGAAGATGAACGCCACCTCCGGGAAGGCCGACACCGTTCGCTCCAATTCAAATTGCATCGCCTGGGATTGGGTGAGCGATGTACTCGGAATCCGCAGCGCCTGGATCGCCAGATCCTTTTCATCGAGCGTCGGCACGAACTCCTGCCCCAGCCGACTGAACAGCATCAGCGACACCCCGAATGCCACAACCGCCGCCCCAACCACCACAAAACGGTGCCGCACCGCCCAGCCCAGCACCGGCCGGTACAGTGCTTTGGCCCAGCGAACAAAGAAGATCTCGCTCTCCTTCACTCGGCCGCGGATCACTAGGGCCACCGCCGCCGGGATAAACGTCAATGAAAGCACGAACGCCGCCACGAGCGCAAAGATGACGGTCATCGCCATCGGGTGAAACATCTTTCCTTCGATTCCCGTCAGGGCCAGGATCGGCAGATAGACCGTGACAATGATGGCTTGGCCGTAAACCGATGGCTGGACCATTTCCTTTGCCGCAGCCATCACCTCGTGCAGCCGCTCGTTCAGATTCAGGGTGCGGTGCAATTCATGCTGCCGTTCCGCAAGCCGGCGCAGGCAGTTCTCCACGATGATGACCGCCCCATCCACGATCAGCCCGAAATCGATCGCGCCGAGGCTCATCAGATTGCCGCTGGTCTTGCTCTGCACCATGCCGGTCGCGGTCATCAGCATCGACAGCGGAATCGCGCAAGCCGTGATCAGCGCCGCCCGGATATTGCCGAGCATCAGGAACAGGACCGTGATCACCAGCACGGCCCCTTCGATGAGATTCTTCTGCACGGTTTGGATCGTCGCATCGACAAGCTTGGTGCGGTTCAGGACGGTTTTCGCGCGGATATCGGGCGGCAGCCCCGCGTTGACGGCTTGCATCTTGGTGTCGACTGCCGCGGCAACGGTGCGGCTATTGGCGCCCAGCAACATCACTGCCGTGCCGACCACCACTTCTTCACCGTTTTCGCTCGCCGATCCGGTCCGCAGCTCACGGCCCAGCAACACGTCCGCCACGTCGCGAACGACAATCGGCGTCCCCCGACGTGTGCCAACGACAATGCTGCCGATCTGTTCGATCGTTTCGATCCTGCCGGTCGCGCGCACCATGTAGCTTTCCCCCTTGTGTTCGACATAGCCGGCGCCCGTGCTGACGTTGTTGCGCTCCAAGGCGTCCAACACATCGTGGAAACCCAGGCCGTAACTCACCAGTTTCATCGG
>JBQCCH010000371.1:0-6840 GCA_051962375.1 Tepidisphaeraceae bacterium | reverse complement strand
ACGTCGAACGTTGAGGGAACACTAACCTGTCTCACAGCACCCGGTTTCCACTCGCTGAAATACCAGAACGGCGGAACGCCCAGCACTTTCTCGCTGAAGGTGTAAATCGCATAGATTTTGCCGCGCGTGTCCGCACCTTCGAGAATGAGCTGCGGTTGTGCATGGACATCGCGTACGTAGACGTGGTGAGCCTCGATTCCCGTGACGCTTTTGGGGACTACGCCATCATCCGGCCCGCAGACTACAATTCCTGGCTCCTTTATGCTGGAGAGCGGCTTGATCGTGAGTTCAAAGCCGGTCACTTTTTTGATGTCGCGCCGCAGCGACTCGATCGCGCGATACAGCGGCCCACCCGACGACGCAGAGGTATAGAGGACCGAATCGCCGGTGAGTATCCAAGGGGTTGTGCCGGCTTCAGCAAATGCCGCGCCGATACCAAGCAGACACCACAGCATGAGGCAGACCATCATTCGCAAACCACACGTCATCAGAACTCCGTGAAACCTTGAGATGCTTGTCGGCCATCATCACCGAACCGTGCCCCGCACGCACACACGCGGATCCCGCCGGCACACGTGTTCGGGTTTGAGAACGACGGCCGATGCTCTATTGCGCATTCACACAGAAGAGCCGCGCCCGGCAATCGTCTTTCTTCACGCTGCCGACGTGCATATCGGCGAACAGCACATTGGCTGTGGTGTTCTGCATATGACGAGTTCGGACGCCCGCAGCAAATGAGGTCGGGCTGGTCCCGGTGGTATCCTTGTCAAAGACGACCTGAATCACCTTGTCTTCTCGAGGGCCATTAATGCCTCGCACCATCCAGAAGTTCGGCTCAACGTAGGCACCGCTACTGCTGTAGGTTTGATCCATATATCGAGACGACGAGAAGGCGAGCCCGATGCCGCGGTTGCTGATATCCGTGCGTGCGATCGCAGTCTGATTGCTGCACCAGACGAGAGCGGTCTCACTGCCGTATTTGATCCGGGCCAAGCTCTTCGGCCTGGCGGCCTGATACGGCTTGACGCCCAGGGTGAGATAGGGGTCGGTGGATCCCATCTCCGGCATCGCGCGCCAGTTCGGCATATAGTGGCACGACCCGGTCGGCACCGCAGTGTCCACGTCTTTCAGAATCTTCGATGCTACGGGCTGCGGCGGGTCGCCGGGTTGCCCGTCCGTGAAGTCCTTCCCATCGCCGGCAGGATTCATAACGACACTGATCGCGTTATACCAGCGCGGGGTATACTTGTTCGCATAGCCAGGGACCGTAATCGGATCGCACTTTGCCCACGGCAGCACGTTTTGACGGTTGCTGTTGACGTACAATGTCAGCGCGATCCCCATTTGCCGCAGATTCGATTGGCACTTGATCAGGTTTGCCATCTGCCTGGCGCGATTCAACGAAGGCAACAGGATACTGATCAATAGTGCGATAATTCCGATCACGACCAGCAACTCGACGAGTGTGAACCCGTTATTTGTCTTCGGCTTTATCTGAAAGATTTGATTCCCCGATGGCATACGTGTCTCCGTTTTAAGATGTGACAGTCCGGACCGCCTAGCCTGAACCGTTCAAAGCTTCTTTGCTGAATCCGCCCCAGCATTTACTGCCGATATCCGATGATTTGGACTGCCCGATCGATAAACTCGCTACCCGTCATCCGGCCTTATCGAGCCCGGGCTCGCTGCAGTCCGCGACGTTCGGCCTGTTCACCCACCCAGCACTGCAGGCATGCGACGGCGACGGAGCAGCTGCACCATCCCCAACACACCGCCGACGCAGACAAACCCCGGTTCCGGGATAGAGGCAAACGCCTCGGCGTAACGCCGACCGATCACCTGCTGATCGGCCGAATCGAAATGCAAAGCCGTGTGCGACGGGCCGAGCAAGTCGTAGTTCGAAAAATAGACCGTATTGGGCAACGTGTCGGCGACGCTCGCCATGGCCGAATTGACGGCCGTATATCCTGAGTTTGAATAGCCGGTTCCCGCCATGACAAACGGCATAGTCGCGCCGTAGTTCGCACGCATATCGGCAATGAAGTTCGTGATATTCGTGCCGTAGGCCGCGGGTGCCCCGCCTTGATCGGCTTCACCCTGCAGCCAAAGCATTCCGGCGATTTTGTAGGTGTCGCCCCGCGCCGTGATGGCCGCGAGGCCGGCGGCAACGGTCGACTTAAAGGCGGCGTAGTCCGGCCCGGTTTGCGGCTTCCAGTCGCTGTAGAGCGATGTGTCGCCATGAGCGTACTTGATCAGGGTGATATTCTTGTCCGGATTCGCATCCTTGATGGCGCGGCCAAACGTGACTTCCGGGCCGAATGTCGACCCGTTCGATGTGAGCGGCGCCAGGCTGACCAAAGCGTTGTAGTTCGGCCCGCTTGAGCCGGGGTCCCGAAAATAAAACGTCACGTCACTCTGACTGCCGCGAAGGTTCACCGGCGACGTCGGCAGACCCGACTTGGGCGCCCGACCGAGCATATTCGATTGCCCGCCGAGCAGATAAACCGTCTGCTCGGCCGCTCCGGCGAATGCGGAGCTGAACGCGATCGCGGCAAAACAGAACGTATGTCGCACCTGTAACAGCATCACACCACCGTTCATCCTTCGCCCGTTCGTACAACCGGACCATCAGCCTCCGATCGCGTCATCCGATCGGAGGCCTAGGCCGCTGGAGGAATTCAACACAACACGACTCGCGCGCGGTTTAAGCCTGGTGACGTCGGCGCTTCATTGCACCGACCGCGACCAGCGATACAACCGCGAGTGCAGCGGGCTCAGGCGTTTCGGACGATGTGGTGACGGTCAACACAGGCTGCATCGATGTGTCGGTTGCTTCTTTCGAAGACCATTGCTGCCCGCCCTGGCCGGTGGTCGTTTGCTGATTCAGAACAAAGGTCACGATCTTATCGCTGTCCGCGCCGATGAAATCGAAGACCGGACCGCTGGACACATCGAATGCCGTTTCCAACGTTCCGACCGGGCCTGCCGCAACCTGGGACTGAAACGTCGCCAACGGTTGGCCGCCATACGCGGACCCGGTATTAAACGTGTTGCCGCCGGGCAGTGTTCGATTCGGATCGTTGTTGTAAGTCAGCGCCGATTCAGTAAACGCATCGTTGGAAGTCAGCCCGTATACGTCGACGTTCGTCACCGTACCCGTGATCGACGTATGAAGGTCGAACTTCAGGTTAGTCACCGTCGAAAAATCGATGCCCGACAGATCGAACCGGACATAGGCCCATCGATGATTGGTGTTCGCGCTCTGGTTGACGGTCAGCACCTTTTCGGCGCCGCGAACCGTACCCGGCGAACTCGAAGCAACGTATGTGTCCGCCACGGGCGCGAGGGCGACCACGGCGCCCAGCGACTCGCTCGCTTGAATTGCAACACTGCAAGAAGCCACACACAGCGAAACCTTAAGAGCACTGATTTTCACAAACCCTCCACCTTGTAGAATTGTCCGCCCAATGAAGCGACCCTTGCGGTACACTTCGTGATCTCCACTACCTTTAAATGTGGCGTCGACGAACAATGTAAACAGATTTTTTTTGGTTCAGATCGTCCGTCGCCGATGTGGGCTGAACCGTTTATGCTGTTAACATTTTCCGTCCCGGAGACAATTAATGGATGGAGTGCGGCCTTTTGAAGAAAGCGAGCGTTTCCTTCAGCACATCCTCGGAGAGCGGGAAAAAATTATCGCTTATCTCCAATCGATCGTGCGGCAACGCGATTTGGCTGAGGACCTCTTCCAGGACGTGTGTTTGCTCGCGGTGAAAAAGCAAGATGAAATTGCAGACGTTGTTCATCTTGCCGGCTGGCTCAGGATTGCAGCGCGTCAGCTGGCTCTGAATGCCATTCGAAAACGCAGCCATCGGGATGTGCTGCTCGGCGAGAAGGTATTCGATCTTATGGAGACGCACTGGCGGGGCATTGACAATGTGAGCGGTGCGGCAATGAGCGACGCACTCGAAAGCTGCCTCCGTTTGATTAGTCCGTCGGAGCGTGAGCTACTGACTGCCCGATACAGTGACGATTTGAAAAGCGGCGAATTGGCGCGTCGCCTGGGGCGGCCGGCGCGGAGCATTTACACGACTCTCAGCCGAATTCATAGAAAACTCGCTCAGTGCATTTTGCAGCGCATCGCTCGATCGACTGAGGAGCGTTAATGGATGACAACCCGACAAATTTCGATCTGTCCGACGCCGATGAAGCGCTGTTTCTCGCCCGGATTGAACAGTACCTGAATGACGGTCTGTCTCCGATCGAACTTGAAGTGTTTCAGAACGAGCTGGTGCAGTCCGCCAAAAAGCAGAAGATGTTTATGCTGGTTTGCCTGGGTCGATCGTTCACCAGCAGGCGCTTCAGCTCCACGCGCACACCCGGCGATCATGCAGCGCCGACCTTGTTTCCGCAGGAGGAATCGGGCCGTCGCGAAGCCAGCTCCGACCTGGGCGAGACGATGATTCAGCCGGCGGTTCGCTCGCCGGCGGGCGACGATCCTGAAATCGTCAGAGCGCCGCAGTGGGCCGAACCGCGAAAGTTGCAGAAGAAACGCCGCTTTATTTCTCCGGCCGCCGGCATCGCTGCCGCCCTGCTCTTATCGACCGCGATCGCTGCTCTTTTTCTTCTCCGCGCGAAGGCGCCGACGAAAGTTGCATCGATCGCCTGCATGGTGAACGCCCGATGGGAGTCCGGCTCGTCGATGAAGGCCAACGGTCCGCTGGTCACGGGTCAATCCATTGGGTTGAGCTCCGGGTATGTCGAACTGCTGTTTTTGAATCAGACGAAGGTGATCGTGGAAGGGCCGGCGCGGCTTCAGCTGGAGTCGCCCGATTCGATCGAATTGCTGCACGGCAAGGTCACGGTGCAAATGGCCGCCGGAACATCGGGGTTTGCGGTCGCAACGCCTCGTGCGAAGGTGACCGACCTGGGCACTGAGTTCGGCGTGATGTTCACGCCAACCACGAACGTGACGGATGTGCATGTTTTCAAGGGGCTGGTCGGCATCACACCGAACCAGCCCGGCAAGTCGGCCCCGAGTGTGAAGGTGACGGCCGGTGATGCGGCCGAGGTCGCCGCCTCCGGCGCGATGAATGTCGTTCCGCACGGCGCACAACCCCAACTGTTCGTGCTCGATCTGGTGCAGAAATTCGATGCACTCGAACTCGCAGACCTGCTCTCCGGCGGAAATGGCCTGCAGGGGCTCCGGGGAGGCGTGGTCGATCAAAGCAACGGCGTCACCAGCACGATCAAGGCAACGGGTATCGGCGGCGATTTGCGCGGTGACGGCAAATACCACCTGGCACCCGGCCTGCCGATTCTGGACGGAACATTCGTGCCCGGCCAATCCGGAACGTCCATGCAGATTGATTCGGCAGGAGATCGCTTTGCTTTTCCGCCGACCAAGGCCCGCAGCACCGTAAAAATCGCCGCCGGCGGAACCTTGCCCGAGCCGCGGAGCGGCAATGTCATCTACGCATTACTTGGCGGCGTCGACTACACCCAACCGGGTCACAGCTTTCTCTATGTTCATCCGAGCGCGGGATTGACGTTTGACCTGGATGCCATCCGCAAACTTCATGTCGACCGAACCATCATGAGATTCCGGTGCGTGGTGGGCGATCCGCAGCGCGAACCGTCCGGCAATCTTTCGAGCGCGTTTGTGCTTGTCGACGGAAAGCCGCGGTTTTCAAACCTGAAGATTGCTTCGACGGACGCCCCGCTCTTCGTTGATATACCGATTTCGCCCTCGGATCGGTTCCTGACGCTCGCGAGTACCAGCGCCGACGCCGACGTCGTCGGCCACCAGATCATTTTTGGTGATCCTAAGCTTTCTTTGCTGCCTTAAGCCGCCCATGAGGGGTTGCGGTCGGGCAGTCGAGGGTTGGACATCGGCGGCAACACGGGCCGGATCATCACGTTGGTCGATTACGCCCGGCAGACCGTGCTGATAACGCACGTCATGGACCACAAAGCGTACGACAGCGGAAGGTCACGCGGGAGGACATCCACCGCATGGCCAAGCTGTGCCGCGTCTCGAACGTGATCCGCTCGTACATGCAGTCGCTGGCCCTGTGAGCGAGGAGCGGCCGTCAAACTTGTCGCCTTTGTGCGGCAGCGAGCGCTGGACCGATCGCATCTATCGGCTGGTGCAGGCTGCGAAGGGAGGGACCTGCCGATCCAATGCTGACCGGCGCCACCGCCCTCCTTCGCGGATTCACATTTTGTGAAGAACGGCTGGACTTTTCGCTCTTCCCTTCACATAATGTGAAGCGGTGAATGTAATCAGCCGAAAGAAACTCCGGGAGTTCTATGAGGCTCAACCGGAGCGGCGGCGACACGCGGAGGCGTTCGAGGACTGGTTCAAGCTCACCCGCAAGGCCGAGTGGCACACTTTTCAGGACGCCATAGCGTTGTTCGGCCAGACCGACGTAGCCAAGGACACGGCATCCAAGCGAACGGCGACGATCTTCGACATCGGCGGCAACAAGTACCGGATCATCACCTTGGTCGATTACACCCGACAGACCGTGCTGATCACGCCCGTCATGGATCACAACGCGTACGACAAAGGCAACTGGAAGAACGACATCTAACGGTGGCGAGGTAAGGCGATGGCAACCACAAAGAAGAATCTCAACCAGCGGTCCGAGGCCGACACGTACATGGACCTGATCCACCGATTTCCCCTCAAACCGATCAAGAACGATGCCGCGCATGAGCAGGCCGTGGAGATCATCGGGGAACTGATGGGCCGGGATCTCGATGCGGGTTCGAGCGATTATCTGGATACGCTCATCCTCCTCGTGAACAAGTACGAGGACGAGAACCACACCCCGA
>JBQCCH010000370.1:0-3692 GCA_051962375.1 Tepidisphaeraceae bacterium | reverse complement strand
GTTCGCGCCCACCACGGCATCGTGCCCGATGACAATCCCGCCGACGATCACCGCGCCCGTGCCGATGTCCGCCCGATCGCAGAGGATCGGCTTGAGCCAGCGTGGGTCGCCGCGCCGCGCGACGCCGAGCGTGGTGTTCTGGCGAATGTGCACATCATTGCCGATCTCTCGCGCGCCCAGGATCATGCCCCCGTGATGCCAGATGTGCACGCGGCGGCCGACTTTGACGGTGTAATTCAGGCTGATGCCGCACGTCCACTCGACGAACTTGTAAAGAAATTTGTACAAGATCGTGAACGGCAGCCGCACGAATTTGGGACGCAGGCTCATCCGCCAGTTGCCGAACCGATGGACGGCCAGCGCCCAAAAGCCCTGCGACAGAAAATCGCGTTCGTGCGTTTCCCAATCTTCCCGCAGGAGGGCAAAGAACGAGATCCCGAGCGGGTTCTGGTTGAAATGTCCGAGCGTGACGTCGCTTTCCGGCCGCGTCTCGGCGGCGGTGGCCGACTTGGGCGCGAAGGAGAGAGCTTCGGCGATGCGCTGTTCGTCGTTCATCGATGGCCCGGGAAGTAGTTGTAACGGAGAAAATCCCACCAGAGCCGCGGCGGGTCCTGCGGGGGTTTGGACCGAAGCAATTGCCATAATCTTCCTATCGGATACGCGCCCAGCCAAAGCAAATTCGCCAGTTGCCACGTTCCCCAGCCGAAGTTCTTGCTGAAAAAATGTCGCCGCGAGTCGAACCAATATTTGGGCCGACGTTTTTGCGTCCGCTGCGCGCCGGTCACGCCGCTGCTTTGGCCCACCAGGTGAATGATGCGGCTGTTCGGGACGTACCAGCATTCAAATCCCGCTCGCGCGGCGCGCAGGCAGAAGTCGGTTTCTTCGAAATACATGAAATACGCCTCGTCGAGCAGGCCGATGGTTTCGAAGACCTCGCGGCGAACGATCATGCTGGCGCCGCTGACCCAATCGACCTTCTGGGCGTTCTCCGGAATCGGCGGGGCGACGACGTGCGCCTGCAGCGCTTGCGACACCGGGCCGAATTGCAAAGCATTTTCGAATTCGCCCAGCGGCGACTGGAAGCGGAAGCAGCTCCGCCGCACGGTGCCGTCGCGATTCTCCGCCCGCCCGCCGCCGATGCCCGCCCGCGGATGTGATGCCATGAAATTCACCAATTCGCTCAGCGCGCCCGGCAGCACGATCGTGTCCGGATTCAGCAGCCAGACGAGGTCGGGCCGATCCTGTTGTTGCAGATGCGCCTGGATCGCCTGGTTGTTTCCGTACGCAAAACCGCCATTCTTTGGCAGCGGCATGAACGTGCACCAGTCGCCGTATCCGCGCTGGGCAATGGCTTGGGAAATCTGCGTGACAGAATCATCCGGCGACAGGTTATCGGTCACGACGACGCGCGTGCCCGGCACTTGCGCCACCTCGGCCGCGAGCGAATCGAGACAATCGATCGTGAGGGCGGGCGTGCGATAGTTGACGATGACAACAAGAACCTGCATGCGTTATCGGCGGCGCCGTCTTCCCACCATCGGCAATTCGCGGGCCGGCCGCAAGAAATTATGCGGACAATTTTCCGGATCGGCCGCGCCCGAGCAGCGCGCAGAGTCCGATGAGTTGCGGGACATCCATCAGCACCGCATTGCGGGCTTCAGCCATCGAAAACATCGTCGCCGCCGCGAGCCCAAGGGCAAGTGCCAGCAGAAGACGCTTGGCGCCCATCGGCAACGGCAACAGCAGCGCGCCCACGAGCCCGAACAGGCCGACCGAGCGAAGCACCAAGTCGGGCCAGCGACCGGCGAGGGGATGATCCCAATCCGCCCAAAGCGATTTTGCCACTCGCACCATGCACAGCCGGGCATAAGTGAGCGGGTTGTGGCGAATCCAATCGAGCGACCACGTTCGAAACAACCGCACCTGGCCAATTTCCGGCTGCGCTTTGAGCGCATCGAGGCGTTGGGGGGAAAGCCGGTCGATCTGCGACAGCGGTTTGCCGTCGGGACGCGTCAGACGCAGCGGCTCTGAGCCGGTGGCATCCGGGCCGTTGCCGCGATAGACGTCGGGCCAGAAGGTGTCGGTGATGCCGACCACTTGCTGATGGACGACGGCGTTGCGGAGCATCCACGGCATGACCAGCGCGACGGCGGCCGCGATCATCAACAGGGCGTGTGCGGGGCGGCGACGTCCGATCAATACGGCGACGACGAACAGGGGCACGCTCAAGATCGGCTCGCAAAGCAATGCGATCGCCGCCGCCGCTCCCGCGAAGATCGCGTGGGCCGGCCTGGGTCCGCCGGCCAATCGCAGGGCGATCAGCGTCATCAGTACGGCCAGGCACAACCCCTGCAGCAGCACGGCGGCGTAAATCTGTGACGGCCACACCGCAAAAAGCCCCGCCGCGATCCAGCCGGCGCGCTCGCCGAGCAGCGGACGGGCAAGGTAAAACGCCATCACGCAAGAGCCGGCCGCAAACAGCACATTCAGCGTCAACGCCGCAATCGGCGCAGCATGGGGCGTAGCGCCAAACAGCGAATCCATCGCGGCCAGCAACATCGGATAGACCGGCCCGCGCACGCTCGTCGGTCCGAATTGGCCGAACTGCGTGAATGAAAAACCGTTGCCCTGCGCGACATTGCGCGCGATCGCACCGTTTTCGCCCGCGGGCAATCGCAGGGCGTCAAAGTGCACCATCGCGCCGCAACGAAGAACGACGGCCAGCAGGGCAATGCCCATCAGCCCGAGCCACGGTCGCCGACCGGCCATCAGAAGCCTCCGACAGGCGTGCCATAGGTCGGCGCGCCCGCGTAGCCGATCGTCATGGCCGGGGCGCGGGCGGCGAGCATCTCAGACATGGTCGAGAGCATGCCCACCAGGCAACAGAACAGGATCGCGTAGCCGAACCCGAAAAAGACGGTGTACATCGCAAAGAAAATCGCCAGGCACCCCGCGACGGCGGCGGCGGCAGGGTAACGCTCCGAGGCCGTCCGCGCCCGCCCCAGTGCGGCGGCCCCCTTGGCGGCGACCACCAGCATAAAGACCACAAACGCCCCTAAGCTGAACCAGCCCGTCCGCATGATGAACAGCAGGTAGGAGTTGTCCACGCTCCCGACGGCGATGTCGCTCGTGTCTAGGCTTTTGCCGAACCCGAACCAGCCGCTGTCGATGCACTTGCTCCACGCATCCTGAATGATGCGGGTGCGAATCCACTTACTGGCTTCGAGTTGGTCTTCCGGACGCTCTTCACTGATCGGCGTGTGCAGCCACTTGTAGCTGATGCCCACCATGCCGGTGATTTCGATCAGCAGGATCGGCACCACCAGGTATTTCCCCAGCCCCGGCCGCGAGAGCAGGAAGTAAAACAGGAAGGCCAACACCATCGAGAACCAGGCGGTGAAGCTGACGCAGAAAAAGACCATCGCGCTGGCGCCCAGGATGCCCGCGATCGCCATCGGACTTCGCCATGACGTGCCGGTGGCGGGCACGAGGATCAGGATCATCGCGCCGACGATCAGTCCGGTGTTCCCCAGATCGATCGGCTGGCCCGCCGTCGCGATCGCCCGCGCCAGGCCGAAGCGATACATGACCATGACGTTTGACGTTTCGTCCCATTGCAGTTTGTGCAGAATGCGGGCGGTTTTGTTCGGCTCCAGGCGCGCTTCCCACGCCGAGCACAGGCCGATGATCAC
>JBQCCH010000369.1:0-6921 GCA_051962375.1 Tepidisphaeraceae bacterium | reverse complement strand
TTCCCGCCCCGCGTCTCCCAGATTCCTTCATCCTCGCGGTGCCAGTTTTCGCAAACCCAGTCCACGAGCTTGGCCAGCTGCATCCACAGGTCGTACGAGATCGGCGAGCCGTGCTTGTTGTAGAGATACACGCTGTCCATCAGCTCGCCGTAGATGTCCAGCTGCAACTGCGACGCCGCGCCGTTGCCGATGCGCACGGGCTTGGAGCCCTTGTACCCGTCGAGGTGGTCCAGCGTAATTTCCGGAAGCTCGTGTTCGCCGTTGAGTCCGTACATGATCTGCAGTCCGCCGTCGGCTTCGCGCTCGTGGCAGCGCTGCTCGAGCCACTTCATGAAGGCGCCCGCCTCATCCGTGAATCCCAGGCGAAGCAGCGCATAGAGCGAAAACGACGCGTCGCGAATCCACGTATAGCGATAATCCCAATTCCGCCCGCCCCCGATCCATTCCGGCAGGCTGCAGGTCGGCGCCGCCACGATCGCGCCCGTGGGTTCGAACGTCAGCAGCTTCAGCACCAGGGCCGACCGCTGCACCGTCGTCCGCCAGCGCCCCTTGTACGCGCAACGCTTGATCCAGCGATGCCAGTATTCGATCGTCTCTTCCAGCAGCCGCTGCTCCAGCGCCGGATCCAGCACCTGCGCCCCCTTGTGCTCTTTCTCCAACGGCCGCAGCACAAAATGCATGTGCGTGCCAGGCTTCAGGTTGATCGTCGCCTCCACGCCGCACCCGCCGCGGTTGATCTGCAGGTCGTTCGGCGTCGTCAGCTCCATGTCCAGCGTCGGCGAGCGAAACACCGCCCCGCCGGCGAACAGGTCGATCGTGTGCTCATCCCGCCCGTAATTGAACGCCGGGCAGCAGTGCACATGGATCGGCACGCTCCCGCGGATCATCTCCACGCGGCGCACCAGTTGCCGAAACCCAGGATCGCCCCGCTTCTGCGCGATGGGCATGTAATCGACAACTTCAACGACCGCGTCATTCCCCATGAACCGCGTGATCAGCACATTGGTGTCGGGCCAATAGATCTGCTTGCGCGTCATGCCCGTGTCGACCGGAGCGATCTTGAAAAAGCCGCCTTTGTGCTCATCCAGGATCGCGCCAAAGACGCTCGGCGAATCGAAATGCGGCAAACAAAGCCAATCGATCGACCCGTTGCGCCCAATGAGCGCGGCCGTATGCATGTTCCCAATGAGTCCGTAATCCTCGATCGGCAGGTAACCCATGCGAATAGTCTAGGCACCTACTCGCGCCGCCGATTCTTCGGATTTTTCATCACCGGCCGGCGGCTCATTCCGCGATCGCATCGACGCCGATCGTTCCCACCAGCGATGCCCGATAGCTCGCCGAACCGACGCGCTCCCGCTCGTGCTTCAGCCACACCAATTTCGCCTCGCAGGCCGCCCGGCTCGCCGGATCAACGTCAAGCTGCCGCATGCGCTTTGTCAGATAATGCTCGTGCCGATCCAACAGCTTCAGGTCGATCCGCTGCTGCCGGGCCAGCCGTTCCTGGTACCAGTCGCTGGCCAGCAAATGCTCGCGAGTAAACATCCGCCGAAACTCCGGCGATTCGGCCGTCATCCCGTTCCAGTGCCCATGCACCATCAGGTGCACCACGCCCTGCAACGGCGGACACAAATCGCCCAGGCTCCCGTCCTCAAAATACATCCGCCCCACGCGCTGCTGCGCCTCGACGATGTTGTTCACGCCGTCGACGAAATCATCCAGATTCTGCTTCTCCGGCTGCAGCATGGTCTCGGGAAACACTGAGGTGGGGTTATCAAACACCCGGCCGAAAAACTGGTTCACGAAGCGTGCCGTGATGCGCCATCCCAATCGCGACGCCAACACGCGCTGCCCCTGATAATCAAAATCCTTCAACCGCTCCAGGCAACCGTTTTCGATCAAAAACGCAGCCGTCTGTTCGTTCTCCCGCAGCCGGCACCAGATCTCGGGAATCAGGATCGAAATGTCATGATCCACCCGATAATCCGTCCCCACATAACCCGCCGCCGAACTGAAGCCGTCCAACCCCGTGAGGATGTAGCTCACCAGCGCATTGTTCAGGTCAGCCGTCGCCCGCAATGCATTGAACGGCCCCTTGGTGAGCGCCCCTTCCGAACCCACGCCGGTGGTCGACGGAGACTTGCCCGTCAACGAACAGATGAAATCCATGAACAGTTCCGGCAGTTCCTGGTAATGGATCGGGTTGTAAACCGCCAGCGGCCGAATCCCCGGCTCGCGCGGGTTGTTCCGCCGGCCGCATAAGACCGATGTCACCGGCACCGTCATCGGCTTCCCGAAGGGAATGCGCCGATACAGCCGCGCGCCGATCTCCGCCAGATACGGCTCCCGCGGACGCTGGTAGTCGGGCCGGGTCTGCAGATACCGCGGATTCTTCGTGAATTTCCCGTCCACAATCCGGGGCTGCGCCGAACAGACAACATACCCATCTTCCCCCGCCGCCGTGCGAAGCGTCTGCTTCATCGGCTCCGTAAAATGTTCGAACTTCAGCACGTTCTGCGCCAGCTCGGCCGCATCCGCGCCCGTCAGCGGCTGATAGTTTGACGCGAACAAGCCCGGCTTGGACATGTCCAGTTCCGTCTGCTTGTCGAACCCCGGATGAATCGCATCGTCCGGCCGCTGAAACAGCCGGGCCTCGGTGTTTTCCACCAGCTTCACGCTCAGCGGGTGCAAATCCAGCGGCCCGCCCGCCAGCAGGGGGCTCGGCACCGTGATCGATGCCGTAATGTCATCCTCAAATTGCACCTTCGCCGCTGCGATGAAATCCTGACGCAGCTTGTACAGCCGCCAGTTCGTTTCGCCCGACAGTCCCACGCGCAAATAGCTCCCGATCAGCTTCCGGCCGTTGAGTTTCAGCTCGTGTCCGGGCTGGCCGTTCACTTCGTCCACGCTGAAGTGCGAGCGCCAATCCTGGCCCCATGCCGGATCGTAAAACCGCTTGATGATGAATGCGATCGCCCGCACATGATTTGGGATCGATGCCAGCCACGCGTTGTATTCGTCGGTGAATTCCGCCGATGGCGTCAACAACTTGATCACGCTCCCGAGCGATCGCTCCACCGACAGCACCGGCCGCGATTGCCGCGCCACCTGGCCGGGCGCGAGCGGCGCCTTGAATCGCTTCGATACGTCGTGATTGAACACCCGCGCCACGTCATCCAGATCCGCCTTAAAGTCGTTCACGTAGATCGGCCCGTAAACGATCGCGTCGCCGATTGATTTGCTGATCTCGCTCTTGCCCCCGCCCGACACCGTGCACGGCTTGTGCAGCAGCGTTCCTTCGGCCCGCGTGCCTACCAGTCGCCAGCTCGGCGCGCCCGGGTGCCGCTCGTACCGAATTTTGTATCCGATCGGCAACACATAGGTCTGCTCCGGCAGCAGCTTGATGCTCTGCGGCTTGCCCTGGTGCGTCCAGGTGATCGCCTGCTTCTCGGCGTCGATCTGCACCGTTTCCGGCACGTAATGAATCGAAGGATCGTGTTTGTCGGTCGCGTACCCCTCGGCGTGCACGGTCGCGCGATCGCCGATGATCTTCATCGCATCCGCAAAGGTGTAATTCTGCGCCAACACTTTCGCGTCAAGCTGGAAAAACTGCCCATGGCTGAAGCTCGGCACCGCAAGCGCCCCGCCCGCGTGCTCTTCTTCGGCCAGTCCGGACAGGTTCGCGCTGAAGCTGATCTGGGTCTTCACGTCCTTCTTGCAGTAGCCGAAGTAATTGTCCGAAATGATCGTCACCATCACGCCAGCGGTGCTGCGTAGCGCGAGCTTGAACGGTTGGCCGTTGTTGTAGCGGTCGTCTTCCTTTTCCCAGCACATGCCGTCCTGCTTTTGGCGTGGCGTCGCTTCGGACACATGCGGCAAACCCAGCGATTTTTTCGACAGGCCCACAATGTGCGGCGCCAGGATCACGCACCCCGTGTGCCCCGTCCAATGCTCGACATCCAGCCCCGCGTCATTGTCCGGCAGATACGGATCACCGGCGTTGCCGAAGATCGATTCAACAAAATCCAGGTTGCACACCAGCCCGCCCGGGGCGAAGAACCGCGTCTCCAGCGATTTCCTCGGCCGAACGCCCGGCACTTCGGGCGCAACCTCCGGCCGCAACAGCAGCGTGCACCACGTGGCCACCGGCGCCTGTTCCTCCGAGGTGAAGGGCAACCGCATCAGCTCCGTCGGCGGGTTGAGCGCAGCCTCCAGCAGCCGGGCATACGTCACGGCCGGCACCGCCAGCTTGTCGCCCGGCACGGGCAAGCCCACGTCCGCCACGTGAAAAACGCCCGCCGTCGTTCGGCGATCCGACCGCGGATTGTGCAGCACCCCCTGCTGCGTGCGATAGCTTTCCAGAATGTCGTTTTTGAAGTGATTCCCGTGGATCGGCAGCGACAATTCCCTCGCCAGCCCGTGCCGATCCAGAATCATCGTCTGCGTCGGCAATTGAATGCGCTGCGGCTCGATCACGCCCGACAGCATCGAATGCAGAAAGTCCTGAATCCGCTGATCGGCCGGGCAGAGATAGTTCCTGAGCAACCGGGCGAATTCTTTGTAGTGAGCCAACAGGTCGCCCGCGAAGGAAACCAGGCTGCTGTCCCCGGCCGACCCCGCGGGAGCGAAGTCCAGCGAGGCCAACTTCAGGTTGATGTAACGAATGACATCCAGCCGGTCCGGCGTAAACGTCGATCCGTCCGTGTTCAGGCCCAGCGTGCGTTGGCGATCCATTTTCAAACCTTTTTTTGTTGGCGTCCTTGTGGCGGTGCGGCCGGTCGCTCATACGATGATGAAAATCGGTTATAAAATCCACCGACAAGGAACCAACATTTCGATTTCGCTTGCCGATCTATCGCAATTGTCACGCTGGGCGCAGCTCCTGAAGCAACACGCCGGCGACGCCGTCGTTGAAACCCAGGCGGTCGGGCCGTCGCCGCGCGCGAGTCTGATCCGGGCGTTGCACCGTGTGCGGGCCGTCCGCGGGGGGAACATCCCGCACCACGAACCGGCACAGCTGGCCGAGCCCACAATGCTGCCGGCGCCGGCAAGCCTCGGATCGGCAGCCGCGGTCGGCGTGTGGGAGATGTACAGCAAATTCATCGCCGGCGATCAGTCTGCCGCCGCCTGGCTCACGGAAGCGGTCGAGGCCCTTTGCCCCACCGCACTCATCGCCGGGCCCGGCGACAATCCCGAACCCGGGTGGCAGAGCGAGATGGTCATCCTCCACGCCCTGCACGCATTCGCCCTGATCCAGCGCGATCCGGCCTTGATCCAGAAGACGCTTCGCTGCACGCAGTTCCATCTGGAAGAAATCCAGCCCGACCACGCTACCAACGAGCCCTGGGCGATCCATGCCTACGCCAGCCACCCCGACGGCGCAGTCACGGCCGAGACGCTGCTTCATGCCGCCCTGATGCACCACGGCGGTACGCTCAGCGAACCCGCCCGGCTCATCGCCCATGATGCGGCCGCCGCGCTGGAAGCCTACCTCGCTCCGTGATACGTTTCGGCCATGGAATTACGACCGCTTGACGCCCAGTTGCTGCAGATGCTTCGCTGCCCCATCACGCTGAGCAAGCTCACCGTCGACGGCGATTGGCTCGTCACCGAAGTGGGCGGCCTGCGGTACCCGGTGCGCAACGGCATCCCCGTCATGCTCCCGGAAGAAGCCCAGTTGCCCGAAGGCATTGCATCGCTCGATGAATTCCGCAAGCGCTTCCATCGGCCCCGCTGATTCTGCCGGGCGCCGCGCAATCGCCAGCGCTCACGGATGAGGTCACAGCTCGCGCAGGTGGTGGCTTTTGATCATGTTCTGCTGGAAGTCCGGATAAGCATTGACATCCAGGTCAAACAGGTCGGCCCCGTCAAACTCGGCGGTTTCGCCGACCCGCAGCCGGCCGGCTTTCTTGAAGGCCGCCAGCACCCCGATCGCCACCACCGCCGCGACGATCACCGCCGCGACCAGCATCCCCAGGTGAGTGAAGATCATCGCGATGCGATTGCCGGAGAAAGGCCCGGGCCGACTGAAAACCGCCGACCCGATCCAGCCGATCGCTCCGCCCCCCAGATACGCCGACGCCAGGCCCGAGACATCATCGATCCGAACGCGCGTTTCCAGAAAAATGACCAGCCACGGCACCGCAGCGCCGGCCATCGCCCCGAGCAAAACCGCCGCCCAGCTCGGCATGAAAGCGGCGCTCATCCCCGTCGCGCACAGCCCGCCGATGACGGCCGTCAGCAGCAGGCCGGTATCCACCTTCCCAAACCGCAATCGCCCGTAACCCGCCCCCGCCAGCGCCGCGGCGCTCGCGCCCAGCACCGCATTCACCGGCCCGCCCGACAGGTCTGACCAGGCCGCCAAAATCAGGAGCAAACCCAAGACCTGAAACACCACGTGATGGCCGGGTAGAAAATTGACGGATTGATCGCGATTGAACTTATTTTTTCTCGCCCCCACCACATAAGCCGCCACAAGCCCCATGGTGCCCCCCACGACGCTCGCCAACCCGATGCTGTTATCGATCAACTGCCGGGAGTCCATCAATCGCAGTTCGGCTTGGTAGAGCAACGGAATGACCAGCGCTCCCAACAAGGCGCTCAGCGTCAGCAGCGGCGTCAACCGGGTGCGTTCCGCGGCGGCGGCGTAAACGGCGGCCGAGGCGATCACCAGCGTCGGCAGCACCCGAAACGCGATGGCAGCGCTGTCGTCAATGCCCACCAGGTGGCTGAAGGTCAGCCATGACGTTCGGCCGACGTCCGGCACAAACAGCGCGCCGATGGCCCACAGCGAAAGCGTCATCACGGCAAGGTCCAGCAGCAATCGCACCGCGATGCTCGCGCCGTTTTTGCTCCGCACGGTTCCACACAGAAACATCGCCTGGCCGACCCGCACGAGCAGCGCCATTGACAAAAGAAAAG
>JBQCCH010000368.1:0-5486 GCA_051962375.1 Tepidisphaeraceae bacterium | reverse complement strand
GAAATCCTTCCCGCGGCAGATCCGGAATGGGACGGCCCGAAGCGGTGGAAACGACTTGGCCCTCGTATTCATTGTTGTTTCGGCGGAACTCGGGCTGGCCCAGGAAATCGGGGGCGTCGAACGCATGGGTCAGCAGCGTCTGCAAAGCGGCCACCTGCGGGAGAATCGCCGGAACGTCGAGTCGATCCAGCGTATCCAGCGGTGTGTCGCGGCGGGGGCGCAGGTCTTCAAGCGTCGCCATCGTCAACGCCGGAATTCCCCATGCCGCGCCCAGTTCGGTCGGCAGCGCGAGCGGCGCGGCGAGGTAAGAGGCCTGGGATCGAATCAGCTTGGCGGGCTCGAAGTCGATTTTGCCTTTCAGCGGCGCGAACCACTCCGCCGCGGTCGCACCGGGGGCCGCCAGCCGCTGCATCCATTCGCGATATTCCTGAACCTGGCCAATGGACTGCTGCCCATAGAGCCGCCCCCAGGCGATCGGACCGACACGCCGGCCGCGATCGGAAAGATCGATCCCGATCAGGATCTCGAGCAGCCGTTCGTCGTTGTCGCGCAGATCCGGATTCCGGTTTCGGCCGATGCGGTCGGCGAGCCATTCATAGAGTGCCGCCCGCTCCTGCAGGGCCGCCTTTCGGTCGCTCAATTGCTGCAGAAGCCCGTCGCGCCCAGCCACGCCGCCCAAGCGCTGGATCGCACGTTCCAGGTATTGCCGTGGTGCGTCGCCAAAGGTATTGAGACTCTGCGGCGCGCTTTGAAAGCCGTATTTGATTTGATTCAGTCGAATCTGCCGATCTTCAAGCGTTCGCGTGCGCTCAGCCTCGGCAGTCGACATGCCGGGCGAACGCGATGCGACGCGCAACGCAAACAGCTCATCCTGCTCGACGGCGACATCGGTTTCGACAATTTTGACGATGCTTGCGATCAACTCTCGATCCGCGACCGGATCGAGCCGCGTGGGATCGCCGTTGAGCGATTCTGCTGTCTTAAGCTCGCGACGGACCTCGTCGAGTTGCGGATCGAGCGTTTCCTCGATTGCCTTGCGCCATTTGGCGGGCGGATCGGCCAGCGACATCAGCAGTTGCCGCGTCCCCATTAGGTCGTAGGAATCGGCGCCGGTGAAGCAGATCAATACGGGGCGGCGGGGCGGGTGATGCGCCATCGCACGCAGCAGGCTCAGCGCCGCCGCCGGTTGGACCGCCTGCCCGGCGCCGGGCGATCGGTCCGGCACGAGCCCGGTCGCGTCGACGGGCGCCACCACCGTAAGGGCGGCCCAGGGCTGAGGCGTCGACTGGGTTTGGGTCGAAATCGGCAGCGGGTCTTTCGGGGCAATGTAGGCGTAAACATTCCTGGCCGACACCGATTTCCAGTTGCACACCGCCTGGAGCGAGCCTTGCAGGTTTGCCCCACGCCGAAGCCGCTCCGCCAATGGACCGTCCGGCACATAGAACCGCGGCACGTTAACCGGCACAAACGTTTCGTTCGACCGCAGCTTCACGTGTGAAACCGATGGGCTCCCCAGCATCAAAATTGCCCGGGCTCCAAAGCCGGCGACACTCTTCCATTGATCGGCGTCACTTGCTTCGAGCACGGCGATGTTTCCATCGAGCGTTCGGCAGGGGATGTCGGCGATTTGGCCGGCGCCGCAATAGACCAGCTTTCCCTGCAGGCCGCCCGCCGGCGTCGCGTTGAGGCGGATCCCGGCGGGGAACAGCGGAAACACATCCGCCCGGGTTCCGTCGCTCAAGGTGAGCGCGGCCGACGTCGTCTGGGGCGTCATCACATCGAAACGCTGCACCCGAACCTGCACGCCGGGCAATGCGCCGGCCTGGGCAAGAACGTAATCGATGGCGGCATCGCAACCGGGCGAACCGACGCTTCGCGTGGGGCTGGCGGCCAGGGCGTGCAGATCACGCTGAAACTGGGCGGCATCGAAATCGGCGCGAGCCATCGCGGTGGCCAGCCAAAGCAACAGCAGGCCGCTGAACCGCGTGAGGAATTGAGACAATCGGGTCCCGATCATGGTGATACTGCCCGGTGCCCGTTGGGTTGAATCCTACGAAAAAGCCGCCGCGGGAATTATTCTTCCCGCGGCGGCGATTGCCAAGTGATAAAGCGGTTCCCCGGTTAATCGCTGGAGGGCGGCTCAAAACGGACGTAGCGATCGGTGACGCCGTTCTCTTGCAGCCAGGCCATCAGCATCGCGATGTAGCTGGTCTTGATGATCGGCGTTTTTCCCAGGCCGAGGGATTCGCGGACGTTGAAGATGGTTTGTTCGTCCGGTCCTTCGATTTCGACGAAAATGCCCAGGTGTGGCAGCTCATCCAACTCGATGGTGCACCCGTTGAACCGCCATTTCTGACGGCGTTTTTCAAAGGCCAACACTCGGTTGTAGCCCAGGGCGTTCAGAAAACGCTCGGCGTCTTTTGCATCGCCGACGTTCAGTTCGCGCTCTTCCCGGCTTTTCAGCGGGCCGTGCAGGCGAGCGCCTTTGAAGGTCAGGACGTGCCGTTCTCCCCCCGCGTTCACGTTCTGGTGCGACCGCAACCGCAAGCCCTGGTCGGCAGCGAGCAGAGAGCGGTCATCGGTATCAAAAAACGAATTCAATTCAAAAAAATCGCCCACGAGCTGCGCGTTCAGCGCTTTGAGCTGATCACGAACCGCCTCCAGCGATGCGACGCGCATTTTTGCTTCAATTTCAACAGCCATAGTGCCTCAGTGTTCGGGTTGGTTGGCAACGGGTTGGTTTGTCCTCAGGCGACGACGTAGTTCACCATCTTTTTGGAGACGTAAAGTCGCTTCTTCACCGTTTTGCCTTCGAGCCAGGGTTTGACCTTCTCGGAGGCTTCCACCTGTGCGAAGACTGCGTCCTCGGTTGCGTCGGCGGCGACGCTGATCTTGTCGCGCAGCTTGCCATTCACCTGCACGGGGAGCTCGATCGTGGATTCCACCAGCTTCGCCGGATCAAACTGCGGCCAAGGCGCTTGCTGGATGGATGCCGGCTTGCCGAGCCGCTCCCAGATTTCCTCAGCCATGTGCGGAGCGAACGGGCTCAGCAGCACCGCATAGATTTCCGCGAGCCCAAGCGGCACTTCGGGCAGGTGCGTCAGCTCGTTGTTCAGCTTGATCAGCTCGGCGATGGCCGTGTTGAACCGCAATCCTTCGATGTCTTCGCTCACCTTCTTGATCGTCCGGTGAAGTTGCCGATCCAGCGCCTCGGCCGGGTGGTGGTGCGAGACTTTTTTCGGGTTCTCGTCGTCGCCGATGAGATTCCGCCAAACGCTGTTGAGGAATCGCCACATCCCAACGATGTCACGGGTGTTCCAGGGCTTCTGCTGCTCGAGCGGGCCCATGTACATTTCGTAGAGTCGGAAGCAGTCGGCGCCGTATTCTTCAACGATTTCGTCAGGATTCACCACGTTGCCGCGGCTTTTGCTCATTTTGAAGCTGCGGGCATCGACGGCAATATCCGGGTTTGCCTTCAGGACGGTGCGATCCCCTTTCTTTTCCAAGAGCATCTCGATGACGCGGGTGGCATACAGCTTTTCGCCGGTTTTTTTATGGAAGCCGAAAAGCTTCGGCGGACCGTTCTGCTGGGCTTCTTCATCGATGCCGGTGATTTCGGTCGCGCTCACGGGGCCGGCTTTGCTTTCGAAGAAGTGGTATTCCATTTCGCCGAGGATCAGCCCCTGGTTGACCAGGCGCTGGAAAGGCTCGGGCGTGTGGACAACGCCGATGTCGAACAGCACCTTGTGCCAGAAGCGGGCGTAAAGCAGGTGAAGCACCGCGTGCTCCACGCCGCCCACGTACAGATCGACCGGCATCCAGTAGGTCTCTTTGTCCGCATCGACCGGGGCGCCGGGATTGTTCGGATCGATGTACCGCAGGTAATACCAGCAGCTGCCGGCCCACTGCGGCATGGTGTTGGTTTCGCGCGTGCGATCGGGGCCGTAAGCGAGCCAATCTTTGGCCTTGCTGAGCGGGGGCTCAGGGGTTCCGGTCGGCTTGAAATCCTCAATCTCGGGCAGCGTCACGGGCAGCTCCGACTCGCTGACCGCGTAGTGATTGCCGGCCGAATCCAGCACGATGGGGAAGGGCTCGCCCCAGTAGCGTTGGCGTGAGAAGAGCCAGTCGCGCAGTTTGTAATTGATGGTCTGCCGCCCGGTTCCTTCGCGGTCGAGCAGGTCGATCATTTCCTGCTTCGCCTGCTGCGTGGTCATGCCGTTGATCGGGCCGGAGTTGATGGCGATGCCTTCGTCGGTGAATGCCTTGTCCGTCGGCGCTTCCCCTCGCGTTGGGGCGACCACCTGCTTGATCGGGATGCCGAATTTCGTCGCGAACTCAAAATCGCGCTCGTCATGCGCCGGCACGGCCATGATCGCGCCGGTGCCGTAGCCGGTGAGGACATAGTCCGCAATCCAAATCGGCACGAGCTCGTCGTTCACCGGATTGATCGCATACGCGCCGGTGAAAACGCCGGTCTTTTCCTTCGCGTCCTGCTGCCGCTCCCGGTCTGATTTCTTCGCCGCCTGGGTCAGATATGCGGTCACTTCGTCGTATTGCTGCGGCGTCGTGATGGCAAAGACGCTGTCGTGCTCGGGCGCTAGCACCAGGTAGGTCGCACCAAAAAGCGTATCCGGGCGCGTGGTGAAAACGGTGATGGGCGCAGGCTCGCGCGTGTCGGATTGCGGCTGGCGCGAGCCGGTGGTGCTGGGCGCGATTTCAAAATCGACCTCCGCCCCGACCGATCGGCCGATCCAGTTGCGCTGCATTTCCTTGATGGATTCGGGCCAATCCAACCCATCGAGGTCGGCGATCAGCCGGTCCGCATAGGCGGTGATGCGCAGCATCCATTGGCGCATCGGCCGGCGTTCGACGGGGAAGCCGCCCACTTCGCTTTTGCCGTCGATCACTTCCTCGTTCGCCAGCACCGTGCCGAGCGCGGGGCACCAGTTCACCGGGGCGTCGTCGGTGTACGCCAGCCGCTGCCCGTCGAGAATCGCGCGTTGTTCGATCGGGGTATAGGTGCTCCATTTGCGGAGCAATTGCGGCTCACCGCTGACGGGCTCCAGGCCTTCCTGCACGGGGTTGATGTGCACGCTGCCGTCCGGAGCGACCAGAATGTTTTCGTTCTCAAGTTCGCTCAACAGGTGAGCGATCGGTTTGGCCTTTTGATCGAACGGATCGAAATAGCTGTTGTAGAGTTGCAGGAAGATCCACTGCGTCCAGCGGTAATAGTGTGGGTCGGTGGTGTCGATCTCGCGATCCCAGTCGTAGCTCAACCCCAGGGATTGAATCTGCCGGCGAAAGTTGGCGATGTTTTTCTTGGTGGTGACGGCCGGGTGGACGGTGTTTTTGACGGCGTACTGCTCGGCCGGGAGGCCGAAGGCGTCCCACCCCATCGTGTGCAGCACGTTGAAGCCGTTCGATCGCCAGTAGCGCGACAAAATATCGGTGGCGGTGTACCCCTCCGGGTGCCCGACGTGCAGGCC
>JBQCCH010000367.1:0-5868 GCA_051962375.1 Tepidisphaeraceae bacterium | reverse complement strand
GCTCAGCCACATCTCGGCGGGGCTTGGCGGGGATTATTCGACGCTGGGCATCGGCGCTTCCGATGCGGTCGGCACGCTGACCGTCACCAACACCGCCACGCACGAGATCGTCACCAAAACGTTCGATTTCGGGACGCAGTTTGCCTCCACCAGCGGGTTGTTCAACGGCACCGTATCGATCGACCTGACGGCGGGTTGGAAAAGCGCGCAGATCGACCTGGCCACCACGCTGACGGCGTCGGCGGCGCCGGGGTCGACCTCCTTCGTGCAACTGAAATCGGGCCAATTCGGCGTGGAGACGATGAAGGCGGCCGCCGTTCCGTTGCCGCCCGCAGCCGTCGCCGCGATCCCGGCGATCCTCATCGCCGCCAACGCGATGCGCCGCAAGCGCCCCGCCTGATCGACCCACTGACCTCTTGAAAAGAAAACGACTCTTGGCAACCTGATGGCTGCCAAGAGTCGTTAGGTTTTTAAATCGCCCTCACCCGCAACCCCCGCTCGCGGGCCGGAATCACGACCTTAAGCCACGAATCGCTTCACGATGATCGTGTCGTTCTGCCCGCCGAAGCCGAAGCTGTTGCTCATGGCCACATTGACCGGCGCCGGGCGCGCCTGGTTGGGGACGTAATCCAGATCGCACTCCGGATCAGGGAACTGCAGGTTCATCGTCGGGGGCAGAATCTGGTCGCGGATCGCCAGCACGCAGGTGATCATCTCCACCGCACCCGCCGCGGCGATCAGGTGGCCCATCATGCTCTTGATGCTGCTGACCGGCACCTGCTTGGCGCGCTCGCCGAAGATCTGGTGGATGGCGTGGGTTTCGTTCCCGTCGTTTTCGCGCGTTCCGGTGCCGTGGGCGTTGATGTACTGGACCTCGGCCGGCGTGAGGTGCGCGTCCTTGAGGGCTTCCCGCATGGCGATCACCGCGCCGGTGCCTTCGGGGTGCTGGTCGGTGATGCGGAACGCGTCAGCCGTGCTGCCGTAGCCGACGACTTCGGCCAGGATGGTCGCGCCGCGGGCCTGGGCGTGTTCGAGCGTTTCAAGAATGACCACGCCCGACCCTTCGCCGAGCACAAAGCCGCCGCGGTTGTTATCGAACGGACGACTGGCGGCCGGCGGGTTGTCGTTGGCGGTGCTGAGCGCGGTCAGGCGGTTGAAGCCGGTCACGCCGAACGGGTGAATCATCGAATGCGCCCCGCCGGAGATCATCACGTCGGCGTCGCCGCGGCGCAGGATTTCGGTGGCTTCGCCGATCGCCTGCGTGCTGGCCGCACAGGCGGTCAGGCAATTCAGCGCCGGTCCCTGAGCGCCGGTGAGCATGGCGATGTGGGGCAGCGCCGCGTTCGGCTCCTGCTCAATTTCCCGCGTCACATCCATCAATGCGGCCGCGCTCTTGGCCCATTGGACGGTGTCGATGGACGAACTGGCTTCCTGATAGCTGCTGAGGGCGGCGGTAGTGTAGGCGTCAAAATCGAGCGAGCCTTCGCCGGAAGCGAAATAGATGCCCACCCGATCCAAGTTCAGCCGCCCCGCATCGAGCTGGGCCATCTTCCACGCCTGATCGGCAGCCGCCAGCGAAAATTGGGTGCTTCGACCGGCGCCAAGGTGCTTCGTCGCATCCTTCAGGTGATCGGTGAGCCGAAAATCTTTCACTTCGGCGCTGATGTGCGTGGGGAAGGTGTGGGCGTCGAAGATGGTCGTGCCCGCAATACCCGATTCGCCCGCGAGCAGGCGCTTCCACACCGGCTCAATCGCCTGGCCCATCGGAGTGATCCAACCCATGCCTGTGATGACGACTCGCTTCATAAACTACCCTTTTGCTCTTGGCCACCGGCGGCGGTTGAGCCCGGCTGGCCCGCATCCCCCGCATCCTTCGGGTGATGGGACACACACACCCGACGCCTACGCGTTTTGCAGTTACACCTTCTTGAACACCAGCGCCGCGTTCTGGCCGCCGAGCGAGTAGGTGCTGGTGACGGCAACGTTCACGTCCGCATCGCGGGCGGTCGGGCTGACGTTGAACTTGGCGCCTTCGATCGCATTGACGGTGTTCATTGCGGGCGGAATCTTGCCATGGACGATCGAAAGCACGGCCGTCGCGACATCGATGCCTGAGCCGGCGGCGCAGTTGGCGATCTGGGCCTTGATCGGCGCGAACGGGATGTTCGCCAGCGTGCCGCCGAGCGCTTGCTTCAGCCCGTTCAGTTCCGCCTTGTCGTGGGACGGGATGCCCAGACCGTGCGGAATGAGCAGGCCGATCTCGGTGGGCGTGGCCTTGGCGTCTTTGAGCGCGTTTTCGATCGCCCTTCCGTAACTGTGTCCGGTGGGATCGGGCTCGGTGACGCTGTAGGCATCCTGGCTCGCCGCGAAGCCGACCAGCTCGCAATAAATTTTCGCGCCACGCGCCTTGGCGTGTTCAAATTCTTCAAGGATCAGCAAGCCCCCGCCCTCGCCCACGACCGTGCCGGCGGCGGCGGTGTCGAAGGGGCGCACCGCGTTTGCGGGATCGTCATTTCGGGTGGTGTTCAGGCGATTCAGCAACTGCTGGCGGATCAGGCCCATCGGGTTCGTGCGGTGATCCGCCCCGCCGCAGATTGCGTAGTCGGCCTTGCCGCGCTGGATGGTGCGGAACGCCTCGCCGATCGCCAGATGGCTGCTGGCATCGGCGCAGGTGATCGTATTGCTCGGCCCCATGAGGCCGTGAATGATCGTCACGTGGCAGGCGAGCATGTTCGGCAGATATTTCAGCAGCCACAGTGGCGTGAGCTGGGTCATGCCCTCGGTGCCCCACTTCGCCAGGTCCAGCTTCTCCCCCGTGCGGGCGACGTTCATGGCCTGGGTCAGTTCGTTCAATTCCGCGCTGATGAGCCCGGCGCCGATGTTGCACCCAAAGCGAAGGCCGTCGATCTCCGGCTGGTCGGTGTAGGCCTTGGACTTCAGGCCCGCATCCTTGAACGCCTCGTCGGCTGCGATCACCGCCAATTCGATGTCGCGCGCCATGACTTTTGTGGCTTTGCGATAGCTCTTGGGCACGTACTCGCTGATCTTGTACGCCGGCGCTTCGCCGCCGAGTTGGCAGGCGAAACCGCTCGGGTCGATCGACGCGATCTTCCGCACGCCGATCTGCCCGGCTAGCAGGTTCTCAAAATAAGTCTTCGACCCGATGCCGATCGGGCTGACGATGCCAATGCCGGTGACGACGACGCGTTTCATGTGTTAAAGATTGTGGATTGTCGCGTGGCGATTGTCGAGTGGCGGGACGATGCTGCGTAACGAGAACTGCGTGATGAAGCGTTTTCTTCCTTACGCAGTGCTCATTACGAAATACGTTTTACAGCGCGATCGTAGCGCCGAGACGATAGTTGGCCAGCAGTTCAGTGAACTGCTCGGTGAAGACGAAGTTGTGCTCGGGGAACTTGATGCCGGCCGTGTTCTGGTCGATGTGGCTGAACATCAGCTCGATCTCGGCGACCAGGGCGTTTTCGGCGGTATCGTCCGCGGCGCGCTTTTCGACCCGTCCGGAGATGCTGGCGCCCTGCTCGTTCAGTTGATCGACGCTCGCCTTGAACAAAATCGTGTCGCCGGGGCGGACGAGGGTGTGGAAGGTTGCTTTGCCGACCTTCGCCAGGATGACTTTTTCCTTGAACTGCCGCGCCTCGCCCACCAGGATGCCGGCCGTTTTCGCCATGCCTTCGACGATCAGCGAGTGGGGCACGATCGGAAACGCCGGATACAAGTCATGCACGTGTTCCTCGGCCAACGAGCAGTTCTTGAGCGCGGTGGCCGAGGTCTTGGGCGTGAACTCGATGAATTTGTCGATCCAGATCCAGCGCATGGGAATGGAGCGTTGGCAGTGGAGGGTGGAGAGTTAAAAAGCCGGCTTTTTTGCTGCTCTCCACTCTCTACTCTCCACGCTCAACTACGCTTTCAGTTTGCCTTCGACGTAATTCACGATCGCTTCGACGGTGAAGAGCTTGCTCATGCCGTCGACGGTCGGGTCTTTTTCGAACTCGGTGAAGTTGCTGTGCGGCATCTTCTCCTTGAGCATCGCGATGCCGGCCGGCGTGAGCTTGTCGCCCTGGACGTAGTTCGGATCAGTGGCGACGTTTTCCGGCATGAGTTCGCCCTTGGGGATCTTGATCCCGAAGGCCTTCTCCAGGCGGAACATGATGTCCAGGAAGTCGATCGACTCGGCGCCCAAATCATCCTTGATGACGGCGTCCGGCGTCACTTCGTCCTCGTCCACGCCCAGCGCGTCGACCAGAACATCCTTCACCTTCGCGTAAATTTCTTCGTGCGTCATAGATCAATCCTTTGATGCGTTCCCTGTGCGGTGAGCACCTGCCAGCGATGCTTCGTGTGTTCGATCAGGCGTTGGTCGATCGCCGCCAACTGCGGGTCCTTGTCCGCGAGGTTGAAGTAAGCCAGTTCGATCCGGCCGGTGAGCGCTTGCGTTTCGCCGAGCAGACCGTTGGCCTTGAAAACCGCGCCCCCGTCAACGCTCTTGAACAGCTCAACTTCCAGCCGCAGCGTATTGCCCGGGGCGACGAAATTGCCGTACCGCAGGTTCCGAGCCTCTTTCAGCACGGCCATCGACTTGGCGAACCCCGTGCTCGTGTGCAAAATCCACGCCGCCGCCTGCGTCAGCGCCTCGAGCATCATCACGCCGGGCAGCACCGGAAAGGTCGGAAAGTGGTCGGCCAGGTATTCCTCGGCCGACGACACATTCTTGACCGCCACGATCCGCTGCGGCGTGATTTCGTGAACCTTGTCTATCAGGTAAAATTTCACGTAACCGGCAGGTTTTATCGGTCGTGCCCGCGCTTTGCAAGCAACCCCACGATAGCATCCATTTATCCGGATAAATGGATGCAAGCTCCGCCGGCTCCGGATATAGTGCTCCCGAGAGGATGTTTTCCCATGGCTGACCGCAAACCGTTTTTTGATCTTATCCGTGAACGCGTCGTCGTGCTCGACGGTGCGATGGGCTCCAACCTGCAACAACGCACGTTCGACCTCGAGAAAGACTGGCTCGGCCAGGAAAACATCTCCGAGATTCTCAACTTCACCCGGCCCGACGTCATTCAGGAGATCCACGAGCTGTTCCTGGCCGTCGGATGCGATGCCGTCGAAACCAATACCTTCGGCGCGAACAAGATCGTCATGGCCGAGGCGGAGATGGTGGACCGGGTGTATGAAAATAACGTCGCCGCGTGCCGGATTGCGCGGGCGGCGTGCGACAAGTACGAGACGCCGGATTCGCCCAAGTACGTCGTCGGCTCGGTCGGCGGCGGCACGAAGCTGCTGTCGCTCGGCATGACCGACTGGGCGACCGCCGAGGACAGCTACTACGACCAACTCCGCGGCCTGATCGACGGCGGCGCGGACGTGCTGCTGTTCGAAACGCAGCAAGACCTGCTGATCATCAAGGCCGCCCTCGTCGCCGCCGAGCGCGCGATGAAAGACTGCGGCCGACGCCTCGACATCATGGTGCAGGCGTCGATGGACCAGGACAACGGCAACCAAATGCTCACCGGCAGCGACGCCACCGCGCTGGTGGCCGCCATCGCGCCGTACGAGAGCGTCAAATCGCTCGGCCTGAATTGCGCGTTCGGGCCGATCGAATTGATGGACAGCGTGCGCACGATCGCGCAAAGCTGGCCGCGCTACATCAGCTGCCTGCCGAACGCGGGCCTGCCGATCATGGTGAACGGTAAGGGCGTGTTCCCGATGAAAGCGCCGGATTTCGCCAAGGGCGTGCAGCGGATGGTGAGCGAGTTCGGCGTGAACATCGTCGGCGGCTGCTGCGGGACGATGCCGGAGCACCTGAAGGCGACCGTCGAAGCCGTCCGCGGCGTGCAACCCGGC
>JBQCCH010000366.1:0-4324 GCA_051962375.1 Tepidisphaeraceae bacterium | reverse complement strand
CTTGATGCAGAACAATTTACCGACGAAACCCTGCGGCCGCTGGCGGTCTGGTACTGGGATTATCAGCGGCACGAGGGGCAGCCGGCGCTGGCGGAATTGGCCGGTTTGATCGAAGACCCGGCGCTAAAATCGCTCGCGATCGAGTTGGCCGCCGAGGTGGAAGTGATGAATAATCCCGCTGACACCCTCTCGGGGGCATTGGCGTTTCTGGAGCAGGAAAAGCTGCGCCAGCGCGATCGCAAACTTGTCAGCGAGTTGCGTCGTAGTAATGACAAGCGCCAGGACGCCGACTCTGAGATCGACGCTTTGCGTTTGCTGACCCAGGCCGGGCAGGCTCGCTCGGGCGTTCGGGTTTCGTAGTTGTTGCCGTGACTCGGCGAGGGCCGGGTCGTTTTTTGTTGGTGCGTCAAGCATCCGTCGCTTGGCGTTTCTTAATTTCGTTCGTTCGACCGGAGATCAAAAACGACACACATTCGCCGCGTACGTCCTACGATCGGTTGATTCCAAATTTCTTCGGGCTAGCGATCCTTCCCGATCCCCCGATGCACCCGCTTTTGGCGACCCGTAAGCCGCGCGTAAGGTAAATTAGTCGAGACAATTTTTCCGGACGTTTGAAACCTATGGCTACCGCAGTTGCAGAAAAACACGTTTCGGTTCCCACGCAGCCCCTGATCGGCTCCGGTTCGCCGGAAGAAGTCGAGCGGCGCGTCAATGTCCTGCTCGACCTGGGCACGTCGCGCGGCTACCTGACTTACGAAGAACTCAACACCAAGCTCCCCGACGAGATGGTCGCCCCCGATCGGCTCGACAGCCTGCTCATGACCATCGACGAGATGGGCATCAAGCTGATCGACGAATCGGACATCCACGAATTCCAGACCAAGGTCAAAGCCAAGCCCGGCGAGAAGGTGGAGGTCAAGGCCGAAAAAGCGTTGCCGGCCATCAAGGTGAAGGTCGCCCCCCTCAAGCCGACCGCCCCCAAGCCCCCCGCCGAAATCGACGCCGACATCGTCGCCCAGGGGGAAGATGAGGAAGACGATGAAGAAGTCGACCTCGAAGCCCTCGCCAAGGAATTGGCCGAGGCCGGCACGAAGCGCATCGACGACCCCGTGCGCATGTACCTCACGCAGATGGGCGAAATCCCGCTCCTGACGCGCGAACAGGAAATCAGCCTCGCCAAGAAGATCGAAATCACGCGGAAAATCTTCCGCTGCAAGGTGCTGGAAAGCGACTACTGCCTGAATGCCGCCGTCGACATCCTGCAGCAGGTCGATTCGGGCGATCTGCCCTTCGACCGCACGATGAAGATCAGCACCGACGAAGGCATGGCCGACAAAGGCACGATCGGCCTGCGCATCCCGACCAACCTGAACACCGCCCGCGTCATGCTCGAACGCAACCGGCAGGATTGGGACTCGATGCGCGCCGCCAAGACCAAGAAAGAGGCCGACGAATTCCGCCTCGCCCAGCGCCGCCGGCGACGTCGGTGCGTCAAGCTGCTTGAAGAGCTTTCGCTCCGCACGAGCAAGGTCAGCCCGCTGATGAAAAAGCTCGGCTCGATCAGCAGCAAGATGGTCGAACTGGAAGGCGAAATCGAGCACCTCGGCAAAGTCAAAGACCCGGGCGAAGACCTGGAAGTCTGCCGCCAGGAACTTGAAGGGTTGGAAGACCTGGTCCTGGAAGACGCCCAGAGCCTGTACAAGCGCGTCGTCCAGATCCGCAAGATCTACTACAAGTACGAAGACGCCAAGCGCAAACTCAGCGGCGGCAACCTTCGTCTGGTGGTCAGCATCGCCAAGAAGTACCGCAACCGCGGGTTGTCGTTCCTGGACATCATTCAGGAAGGCAACACCGGCCTGATGCGCGCGGTCGATAAGTACGAATATCGCCGCGGCTTTAAGTTCAGCACCTACGCCACGTGGTGGATTCGCCAGGCGATCACCCGCGCGATCGCCGATCATGCCCGCACGATCCGCATCCCCGTGCACATGATCGAAACGATGAGCAAGCTGCGCAACATCAGCAAGCTGCTCATGCAGGAGCTCGGCCGCGAGCCGACGATCGAAGAAATCGCCAAGAAGGCGAAGATGACCGTCAGCGAAACCCGCCGCGTGCTGAAGATCAGCCGGCACCCGATTTCGCTGGATCGTCCGGTCGGCGAATCCGAGGACAGCTACTTCGGCGACTTCATCGAAGACGAAAAGGCCGAGAACCCCGTCGAGACGGCCACGCAGGAAATGCTGAAGGACAAGATCGAGCAGGTGCTCAAGACGCTGACCTACCGCGAGCGCGAGATCATCAAGCTCCGCTACGGCATCGGCGACGGCTACACCTACACGCTCGAAGAAGTCGGCCGCATCTTCA
This sequence comes from Tepidisphaeraceae bacterium, assembly GCA_051962375.1. GTDB lineage: Bacteria > Planctomycetota > Phycisphaerae > Tepidisphaerales > Tepidisphaeraceae > RYN-431. The sequence continues at coordinate 1,960 of JBQCCH010000366.1, read as the reverse complement.
AGGTGACGCGCGAACGCGTCCGCCAGGTTGAAGCCAAGGCCATCCGCAAGCTGCAGCACCCCGTGCGTGCCCGCAAGCTTGAGGGCTTCCTTCCCGGGGGCTTGCCTGGCTGATCCAGGCACCGCTCCACCAAACGCATCCCGCCGGCAGCCCCTTCCCCGGGGCTGCCGGCTTTTTTTTCTGAGCCCTTCAACGCCCGCGCGAGGAGACGATATTACGAGCAACTATCTCGTGGTACTTAGGAGGCTCGCATGCGCACATCGGGTTCTGCAATTCCGTGGCTCGCCGGTCTGGCGGCGTTGGCCGGTTCGTTGGCGTTCGTCTTGCCCGCGTCGGCGGCGCCGGAGGTATGGATCGGGGGCGGCAACTGCTGGAACGAGATTCACGACCCTAAAAACGCCGACCAATGGGATTTCTGCCGGCACCACGTCGCGGGCCTGTACATCAACAATTTCGCCATGCGGCAAAAGACCGAAGACCAGAAGGCCGCCCTCCTGCAGAAGCTCCAGCAGACCGCCGCCCTGCTCACCCACAAGAATGTCTTTTACGAAACCGATCGCATTCACGATTCCGATCAGCTTGACCGCGATGCCATCGCCCTGTTCAAGCAGGCCGGCCTGGATCTGAAAGGCGCCACCATCAATTACGGGCTCGACCCGCAACGCAAGGCCACCCTCACCGCCGGCGGAACGCCCCTCTATTTCATGTACGGCCCCTGGCGCGTGAAGGGAAATCTCAATGATCCTTCCAACGCCGACCTGCGCCGCAACATCCTGCAGACCGACGGCGCCAGCGTCGATGGGCCGATCGTCATGTGGGCGCCGGATAAATCGGGCACCCGCCAAGGCGTTATCAGCGGCATCAAGTTCTGCCACGCGCACGGCAAAAAGTTTCTCTACCTGCTGGCGCCGAATGATTCGGGGGCAAAGTTTCTTCCCGAGTCGCAACAACTGCTGCACGAGTTGGAAGACAAAAATGCCATGCCCGACATCCTGGCTGTCTCGTTTTATGGGCCGAAATCGTTCCGCGAATTGCTTAATGTGCTGCCCGAATCACTCCCCGACGGCAAACCCGCCCCCACCTTCGCGGGCGTGGTCTATTGGGCGTATCACCATCTGAACGATCCCAAGCACTGGGCTCGCCTGCAGGTTCCGCCACAAGCTGATGTCGCCACTGCGGGGGTGGCCTGCGCGTGGTCTCCGCTTCAAGCGAATGCGCAGCTTCGATTGAACCTTGACAACCACAGCACGTGGCTTGACCTGGCGCCCCGAATCCGCGTCCGGTGCAGCGATCCGGAAATCTCCCCCGAGCAATTTGCCTGGTCGCTGGACGGCCACGACGTCAGCCCGCTGCTGCAGACGGCCGGCCTTTCGTTCATTCGCGAACTAAGGCTTCAGCCGGGCGATCGGCGGGCGATCGGCGTTCGGCTTAATCCTTCGCTCCCGCTCACGCACCCGGTCACGCTGCAGATCGACCTCTACGCGCATCCGTCGGCCGACCACCCGAACCAAACGCTGGAGGTGACGATTTCGCCGCCCGCGACGCAGGCGCCCGCGAGCGAACGACCGCGTTAATCGAAACTTCGCGCGGCCGACATAGACTTTGCCGTGTGAAGATGCGTTTTCCCATTCACCGGGCCGGCCTGGCGTCGGCGTTTTTGACGGCTTCAGTCTGCGTTCCCGCGCTGGCGCAGAGCCAGCCCGCCTTACCAACCGGGCGACAGATCCCGGCGACGCAATCGATCCAGAGTCATGGCATCGGCAGCATGCCGATGAACGTCATCGTCTCGCCCGATGGAAACTACGCGTTGACCACCGGCGCGGGATATCGGGAGGCCATCTGCTGCGTTCGGCTGAGCGACGGCGTGCAGAAGAGCCGCATCGACTTCGAAAAGAAGGGCATATCCGACGCGACCGGCCTGTATTACGGCCTGGCGTTCGGCACGGACGGCAAGCTCTAC
>JBQCCH010000365.1:0-5797 GCA_051962375.1 Tepidisphaeraceae bacterium | reverse complement strand
TGCCCGGCATTGCGCCGGAGACCGCGGCGTTGGTGAAACGCGCGATGGAAGCGCTGGATTACACGCCCCCGGTGCGGCGTCGGAACACGGCACGCGCGAGTGCCACGGCCGCCCGTCAGAAAGTTGCGTTTGTGGTGATGGATGTGTCGGCCGGTCGACCTTTGCCGGCGTACGACTACCTGCTCCGCGGCGTCTCACGGGCGGCCGTTCGTCACGGCATTGATCTGCAGGTGCTTTTTCTGTCCGACGTTGAAACGGCAGTGCGTCGCCTAAGCGGCTCGAAGTTTGATGGCCTGATCTTGCACGGCGGGTTCGGCCCTTCGCACGCGAGCGACGCGTTGCACGATCTGCCGACGGTCTGGGTGATGGGCAATCGCCGCCGCCCGGTGTGGGGCGATCAGGTCATGCCCGACAATGTGACCATCGGCCAGATCGCGGCCAGCTTTCTGATCGGTCGGGGGCACCGGCGCGTGGGGTATTTCGGCCTGGCGAGCGGGTGGTCGCTGGGCGTTCGGATGCTCGCGTTCGAGCACGCCATCGAAGATGCCGGCGGTTCTGTCCTGGCCATCGATCACCAGCCCGCCGACATCGACGCGGTCGGCCAAGCGGACCTGGATGAAGCCGTCGCGGAATTGGCCAAAGCCTATAAAGCTGCCCGGCAAAAGCCGACGGCGTTTTTCCTGGCCGAGGACGAATTCGTTCGGCCGGTGTATCGCGCTTTGCAGACGGCGGGCGTGACCGTGGGGCCGGGGGCGGATGTCGAAGTCATCAGTTGCAACAACGATCCGTCGCATCTGCTCGGCGTCTGGCCGCTGCCTGTGACGATCGACATTCGCTATGAGCTCATGGGCGATCGCGCGGTGGATCATTTGGTGGCGCGGCTGACGCGGGGCGGGCCGCCCGATCGACTGCGGATCATGATCGAACCGGAGCTGGTGCTTTCGCCGAAAGGGCCGCGGTAGGATTTTCAATGTCAATCGCCGAAGTCGCCAAACTCGCCGGGGTGAGCAGTTCCACGGTGTCGCGTGTGATCAATCAGGACCCTCGCGTCTCGCGCAAAACCATCAGTGTGGTGCGGGCGGCGATGGAGCAGCTGCAATACATGCCTTCGGATCGGCGGCCAGGTCCGAAGCCGGGAGCGCGGACGTCGGCCTCGCGCAGCGCGAGCATTGCGGTGCTGGTGCTGGGCAGCAGCAATGACCGCGCGACGCCGGCGTTTGATGAACTGATCCGCGGCGTCGCCAACGGGGCGGCCGCCTGGGAATTGAAGCTGGCGTATCACCATGTCTTCGATCTCAATACGCTGCCGACGCAGATTCTGAATGCAGAAGTGGACGGGCTGCTGCTGCACGGCGCGCTGCCGCCTCCGGCCACGCGCGAGCGGTTGCAGAAGTTTCCGTGCGTTTGGCTGATGGGGAATCGACGTCGTCCCGACTGGGGCGATCAGGTCATGCCGGACACGTACGAGATCGGCGACAAGGCCGCCAGATATCTGATTTCGCGGGGCCATCGCCGGCTGGCATTTTTGAATCTGGATCGGAACCATTGGCCCTTCCGAGTCAGTGGCCGGAGCTTCGCGGCCGCTGCACAGGCGGTCGACGCGGAATGCACGATGCTCACCGGAGCACGCGATGAAGGCGGCGACTATTGGCCCGACTTTGCCGTCAGCGCCGCCGACGAACTGGTCAAGCAATTCCTCAAACTCAGGCCGCAACCCACCGGATTATTTGTGGCCGACGACATGCAGGTGGCCACGCTGCAGCCGGCACTCCAACGGGCCGGGGTGAAAATCGGGCCAGGGCACGTGGAGATCATCAGTTGCAATAACGAACGCGCGTATCTCGCGGGCTTGTTCCCGAAGCCGGCCGAAATCGATGTGCGCGTCGAGACGATCGGCTATCGCGGAATCGAGCGGCTGCTATGGCGCATCCGCAACCCCGGGCAGATCGACCGGACGGTGGTGGCCGTCGAGCCTATCGTGCTGGACCATGACGGCACGCCGATCAGTGTGGCCTCCGCATCAACGCATCCCTTGTCGGCGAAGCCCTGATTTTCCAGCTCGAGATCAACCCATCAGGGGTCATTTCGCAAGACTGGGCACGAATGGAAATACGGTCAGTGATTGGGGAGTCGCTTTTGGACAAGTGGTCCTCGGCAAGAGTGCTGCTGCTGATAAGTTGCGGGACCGTTGAGGCTGGCGGACCGCCGGCCGCTGCGTCTCATCAAGCTTGAGCGCGTTCGCCGGGTCATTGGGTATGGGCGGCGGCGTAATGTTTGTCGCTAGCCTGCGCCGAACTGAAAGGCGGCCTGCGTCGCCTGGATTGCATGGAAGATGCCCGCAATGAGCTCGTCTTTACCGGCGAACAGCCCATCCGGACCGCCGGCATGGATGCCGATGAAGGGTGCTTCGTACAGCGCACCCGGCTCCATCACGCCGCGGGCGGTCAATTGGTCGATGATCATCTCGACGAAGCGAATCTGCGGTGGCGTCAGGCTTTGACTCGATAGCAACTTCGCAAATGCCGCCTGCGCCGCGGCCCGGTCCATGCCCACCAGTCCGCGGACAAAATGCGCCAGCGACGGCGATTCGCTCTGTACCAGAAGCCCCTCCAGCAGCGTTTTCCCGTCCGCCGCGCCGATCTTCACCAGCATCGTTTCCAGTTCCGCCAAGTCCGATTGGGTCAACGGCTGATTGTTGCGCAGGCGGCGGATCGCCGGCTCGTCCTTATGCGTCGTGAGGAACTGCTCCACCTTTCGGCGATATTCCACGCTGGTCATGCTCGGGATTTCGACGATATCTCCCTCACTCACCCCGGTGATTTCATCTTTCGCGTCAGGATAAACCGGGTTCCGCTTCGTCTTCTCCAGCAGTGGGATCAGGTCGCGCAGGCGCAGTCGCATTTCCTCCAGCCCCGCCAGGTCGATGCCGATCCAGAATTCCGTCTCCTGCATCGCCTGCAGGTAGCCGAGTTGGGCCTTCACGGCCGGAATCGCGCTTTTTTCCTCCAGCAACCGCGCGAGGTCGACCGCCTTGGTGCGGTCCTTCTCGAAAGCGCGGGCGTCCTGTTCCGCCGCCGCCAGTTGCAGGCGCAGCGCCATCAGGTCGAACAGTCGGGATTCGATTTCCTCGGGCGGCACTTCGCTCGGCAGGCCGGCCACTTTTTCCTGGAGTGTGTTCTGGTCCTCTTCGCTCAGCGCATCCCACGCGACGCGCTGCTTGAATCGATTCACCGCCTCCAGTTGCATGCGGACGATGAAGTTTTCCGCGTTCATCGCCGCCACTTCGGCGTGAAGCAGATTGATCGTCGGCGTGCGTACCTTGTCATCCGGATCGAGTGCGGGCGTTTTCTGCGTCTTGGCGATCAGTTCCACGCGGGAGCGGAACAGGCGGGCCCCCAGCGGCATGCCGCCGCTTCGCTCGATGCCGTCGGGGTTGATCTTGAAGAAATCGAAGTTGTAGCAGAAGTCGAAGATGCGGAAGTCGCGCTTGTCCGCCCCCGGCCCGAACAGGTTCGGGCACAAGCGCGTGCCACGCCCAATCATCTGCCAGAACTTGATCTTGGAATAGACCGGCTTGAAAAACAGCAGGTTCGCCACCTCCGGCACGTCGATGCCCGTGTCCAGCATGTCCACGCTGATCGCGATGTGCGGCGCCTTGTCCTTGATCGAAAAATCGTCGATCAGCGACTGAGCGTACGCGGTCTCGTACGAAATGATCCTCGCAAAATGCCCGGTTTGCAGCGGGTAATGGTGGTTAAAACGTTCCTCGATGAAGTCCGCGTGCTTCTGATTCCGCGCGAAGATGATCGTCTTCGCCAGCCGGTCGCCGCCGTTCACTTTGTGGCCGTGTTCCATCAGGTATTGCAGCGCCAGGTCGACCGTGTTCGCGTTAAACACCCAGTTGTTGATCGCCTGCGGCTCCACGCGGTCGGGCACGCTCGGCGTCGGTGAATCGTCGCCCCAGTCCAGCGATTCCCATTCCTCTTTTTCCGCCTCGCTCAGCTCGTCGTAGTGAATGCCCCGACCCGGGAACTTCAGATTCACCTGCGTGGCCTTCGGCGGCACGAGGAACCCGTCCTTCACGGCCGTCTCCAGTTCGTACGCATCGGTCGGCATGCCCTGTTCGAGCCCGAACAACTGGTACGTGTTCTTGTCCACCTGATCGCGCGGCGTGGCGGTCAGGCCCACGAGCAGGCTGTCGAAGTATTTGAAGATCGCGCCGAACTTCTGGTAGACCGAGCGGTGCGCCTCGTCCACGATGATCAGATCGAAATGCCCCACCCCGAAGCGGGCTTCGTTCCCGCCGGGTTTGGTTTCGTCGATCAGGCCCATCATCGTCTGGTACGTGCTGACGTAGACGCGCCCGGTGTTGTGCTTCTCCGTCAGCAGGTTCACCGGGCTCGATTCCGGCAGGTAGGACTTGAACGCATTGACCGATTGCTTCGCCAGCGCCTGCCGGTCGCACAGGAACAGCGCCCGCTTCACCCAGCCGGCCCGCTGCAGCAGGTCCACCAGCGCCACGGCCGTGCGGGTTTTGCCGGTGCCGGTCGCCATCACCAGGAGGCTCTTGCGGTGCCCATTGGCGAAGTGCTGGGCGATGCTGCCGATCGCGCGCTTCTGGTAGTACCGTCCGGCAATCGCGCTTTTCACTTGCGCGACATCCAGGGGCTTGCGTTGCTCGCGTCGGCGGATCAACGTGTCCAGCTCGTCCTTCTTCGCAAACCCCGCCACTTCGCGAGGCGGATACATCCGGTCGTCCCACAGCCAGGTCGTGTAGCCGTTGGTGTAATAAATCAATGGACGCTGCCCGTGCATTTGTTCCAGGCAGTCGGCGTAGAGCTTCGCCTGCTGCTGGCCGGCGCGCGGGTCGCGGATCGTTTTTTTGGCTTCAATCACCGCCAGCGGCTTACCGTCGTCGCCCCAGAGCACGTAGTCGGCGTAGCCCTTTCCCGAGCCGCCCGGCATCCCCGTGACTTCGTATTCGCGAATGCAGCCGGCTATTTCCGTGGCGTGTCTGGCCCCGCGAAGGGGCGGGGTGGGGATCGAGCGGCCGGCAGGTTGTTCTCGACCCGACTGGATTCCCGCCTGCGCGGGAATGACGGACGGCGCGGGAGCGACGGGCGGCTCCTCTGGCGTCCAGCCGGCGCGGGTTAGGTCCAGGTCGATGAGGCGGTCGCGCGTCGTGCGTTCGTCGTAGTCGTGGGTGTCGGGGACTTTTTCGTTCTCCGCCCGGATCCGCTCGATCTGCGCCTGCAGCTCACCCACCTGCGTTTCCAGCTCGCGGCGCTTGGCCTCGACCTCGTCCTTCTGCTTTGCCATCGCCTCCAAGACATCGATCGAAGTGACTTGCGGATGGGCCCCGGCGCCTTTTGGTAACGCGTCATTCGGGATCAGCGTCTCGTCGAACGTCGCGCCTTCCAGCTTCTCTGCCCCATTGCGCACGTAGTTCCGCCCGGCCCAGTAGAGCACGTGGTACAGCTCGCGGACCATCGCCAGGGCGGCCGCGGGCGTGGGGGATTTCTGGGTGTGGACCGCGTCGTTCCCGCGGCGCCGAATGTACTCCGACTTTTGCCAGACGGCATCGCCGGCGACCTGTCGAAAGCTCGATGCGTTCAGCATCCCGTCCAGCTTTTCGTTGGCGGGCACGCCCAGGCGACGGTCGAGGTAGAAGACGCGTTTGAGCAACTGCTCCAGCGTGTGTCGCGCGTGAAAGCAGGCGGCCCGCGGGTCGACATAGACGGCCCGCTCCGCCAGCGTCGCCCCCTCCGCCACGAACGGAAACTCCGCCGCCAGAAAC
>JBQCCH010000364.1:0-2291 GCA_051962375.1 Tepidisphaeraceae bacterium | reverse complement strand
GAGCTGCTCAAGGCGCTGGAGGCGGGAACGCCGCTGGCGCAGGTGCGCGGCGTGATCTATCGCGATCCGGCCGGCAAGGTGAAGTCCACCGTAGCGCCGGTGACGCCCAATGAATTGGACGACCTGCCCTTTCCCGCCTGGGATTTGCTGCCCGATTTCCCGAAGAGCTATCCGCTGGCGATTTACGATTATCCCAACGGGCCGGTCGCGACGATCGCGGCGTCGCGCGGGTGCCCGTTTCATTGCAAGTTCTGCGATACGTCCACCTTCGGCGCGCGCGTCCGCTACTACTCGCCGGCCAAAGTGGTGGAGATGATGCGGCACTTGCACGAAACCTATGGCGTGCGGCATGTGCTGTTTGTCGACGACCTGTTTCTCGCCAGCCGCGTGCGGACCACGGAATTCTGCAATCGACTGATCGAGAGCGGTTTGAAGATGACCTGGAGCTGTGCCGCCCGCGTCGACACGGTGAAGCCCGAAATCCTGGGCCTGATGAAGCGCGCGGGGTGCTGGCAGATCAGTTTCGGGCTGGAGACGGGTTCGGACGAAATGCTGCGGAAGATGGATAAATCCGCCCGCGTCGAGCGCAGCGAGCAGGCCGTCCGTTGGACGGCGGCGGCGGGGATTCGGGTGAAGGGCCTGTTCATGCTGGGTTACCCGGGTGAAACCCGCGAATCGATCCAGATGACGAAGGATTTCGTGCGTCGCATCCCGATGACGATCATGAACCTCACCAAGTTCACGCCCTATCCCGGTTCGCCGATCTATCGCGAGCTGTACGGTACGAGCATCCGCGAAGACCACTGGGAAAAGATGAACGGGATGAACTTCGTCTGGTCGCCGCCGGGGCTGGATGTGGATGAGCTGGATCGCCATTACATGGACGTGATCGGCAAGTTCTATCGGCAGCGGTCGGTGCGGCGGCAGTATGTGAAATTGAGCGTGCGGTATCCCGGGCATTTTGCCCGATTGACGCGGTGCGGCATCGGCCTGCTGGGGGCGAAAGCGCGCAGCCTGCTGAGTGGGCGTCGCGGGTTGCTGACGCAGGGGACTGAAGTGAATCTGGACACGCTGGCGCCCGCGCCGATCGCCGATACCGCGCCGGCCAGGCCCGATGAGGGGAGCAGTTGCTCGACGGCGAGTCATTCCGGCGCGCCGGCATTGATCCAGGTCGGCATTTCGCGGAAGTCATCGCCCGAAGCCGTGGCCTGAGCGACAACGACGACGTGCGGCAGCGCCGCGGCCAGTGGTTACGCGGTGCGGCTGTGCAATTGGCGGAGCGCTTCCATCAGGCCAATGCCCGCGGAGACGGCCAGGTTCAGGCAGCGTTCGTTTTGCACTTGTGGGATGCGGACGAGTTGCTCGGGCGGGACGGCCGCGGTGATGATCTCGGGCAGGCCGCTGGTTTCTGAGCCGAACACCAGGCAGTCGCCCGGTTGATAGCGTACATCCCAGAAGGATCGGCTTCCCTTGCTGGAAAAGAGCCACAATCGCCCGGGCGGGGCGGTCAGGAACGCGGCGGAATCGGCGTGGAAACGGATCGTCGCGCGATCGATGTAATCCAGGCCCGCCCGCGCCACTTTGGCCGAATCCCACGGAAAGCCCATCGGCCGGACGATGTGAAGGGCAGCCCCGCTGGTCGTGCAGAGCCGTGCGATGGTGCCGACATTGCCGGCGATCTGCGGATGCACCAGCGCCACGCTCAGGCGATGGTGCGGATCAAGAATGGGCGGGGCATCGGACGGTTCCATCGCGAGCGATTGTAGCGGCTCGCGGTCTTCCGACACGAGCCGGCGCGCCGACGTGGTCATGTGATCGCGCGGTCGTGTCATCTCAGGATCGCGTCATCTCATCACTCGTTGGAGTGCCTTTGCATTGATCATCTTGTACCCTCGCAGGACAAGAGCGGAGGGAGCAGGACCATGATCAGCGGAACCAAGAGCGTGACGGTCGCGGTGTCGGGCGTGTGGGCGGTGTTGTGGTTGGCGGGGCTGGCGCGGGCGGCCGGTCCTGCGACGCAGCCGGGGGGGAATGTGATCAGGAATATCAGCTATCAGGCGTCCGACTCGCTCACCGACGATGAACGGCAGCGCTGCAAGCTGGACCTGTATCTGCCGACGAAAACGAAAACACCGTTCGCGACGGTGGTCTGGTTTCATGGCGGCGGCTTGGAGGCGGGCAAGCGATCGGATGCGGTGAACGTTCATCTCGCGCGGGCGCTGGCGGAGCAGGGCGTGGCGTGCGTGAATGTCGGGTATCGGCTCTCGCCGGAATCAAAATATCCCGCGTAC
>JBQCCH010000363.1:0-7539 GCA_051962375.1 Tepidisphaeraceae bacterium | reverse complement strand
TCCCCACGAAATTCGACGGCAGCCACCTGCCGATCCCGCTCGCCGAAGGGGGCGGCCCCTGCGGCAACCTCGCCGGTGCCTCCGCGCGGCATTGATCGGCAATCGTCGCACAAGAGAATGTCAGCGTGTGTGGGCGGAGCTTAAGGTTCCGCCCACGCCTATTTTCTGCTAGCGTTCGCGGCCTAGAGTCAGGCACTATGCAATTGAAATTGTTTCGTCATCTGTGGGGCGTCGATCTGCCGTGGGAAGAGGCCTTCCCCCGGATTAAGGCCGCCGGTTATATCGGCATCGAGACCGGCCTGCCCAGCCCGGCCGATGAGTCGCGCTTCACCGAACTCCGTGAAGCCCACGGCCTCGCGTGGATCTGCGGCGCGCAAACGCTGGGCGACACCGTCGACGAACACTTGGATCAACTCCGACGCGCGACCGAGCGCGCCAAGCGCCTCGGCGCTCGCTTCGTCTCCGCGCAGGCCGGGCGGGATTCCTTCACCTTTGATGAGGCCACCGCTTTTTTGAACGAGTCGCTGCGCATCGAGCGGACGATGGACATCCCCATTTCCCACGAAACCCATCGCAGCCGCCCGTTCTACAACCCGTGGACCACCGCCCGGCTGCTGCAGGAATGTCCGACCTTGAAGCTGACGTGCGACCTGAGCCATTGGGTCTGCGTCACCGAGCGGCTCCTGGAAGACTGCCTGCCGATCATCCAGCGGACGGCCAAGCAGGCGTATCACATCCACGCCCGCGTCGGGTTCGCCGAAGGACCGCAAGTGCCCGACCCGCGCGTCACGGAATATCTGCCCGAAGTCGAAGCCCACGAGAGCTGGTGGGACCTGATGTGGGACAGCCAGCAGCAACGTGGCTTCACCGAAAGCACGATGTGCCCGGAATTCGGCCCGCCGCGCTACCTGCACACGATGCCCGGCACGGGGATGCCGCTGGCGAACCTGTGGGATGTCTGCGAATGGCAGGCCGCCCGTCAGCGCGAGCGGTTTGAGCGCCGCCCACGCTGACGGGATCGTTCATTTACCCGGCGATTTGGCGTCTTTCAACAATTCGGGCTGAGCTGTCTGGGTCATCAGTCGGCAGCCGAACACACCGCCCGCCGTCGCGCCCGGGTGGGCCGCAAAGCGGATGGTGATCGTGGGCTTGTCCGTCGCGGGCAGGTCATAATCCACGTCAAAGAACTGCTCGCGGTGCGCGGCCGACAGCGTTTGCGTGGCGATGACTTTGCCATCGGCGACGATATCGAACACGCGATTGCCCGCGTCCGATCCCCAGTACGTGACGCGCAGCACGCTCGGCACGCCCGGCTTGGTCTTCATATCGGCCGAGAACCAGCCGCCGTTGACGGCATCCCGCCACGACCGATTGTTGAACCGCCCGGTGTGCGATTGATCGCTCTTGACGGCGTGATCCTCCTCGGGCTGTTGTTCGCCGAAGATGACTTCATCAATCGTGCGTGCGTCCAATGCCCGCTTGGCGGCTTCCCGGTCGGCTTGCTGCTGCTGAATCTTCGCGTATTCCTCGGCATTCACCATCCGCAGGTAGACGGCATACCGCTGGTGCGCGATCGAGTAAAACGGCACAAACTCCAGCCCGCTGGCTGGGCCGACGTCGGCGGTCTTGTAGTGCATGGGCTGGTCCGCCACCGGCTTCAGCCACGAGAGCGACGTGTCATCCGTCACGATCGTCGGCACGTGCGGGACCGGCAGATGATCGTAAACCGTATGGTCCGCGACATTGTCCGTCGCCGGAAAATCCTGCCGCCCCAGCTCGGCCGCCAGAACGATCGGGCCTTTGACGACGGCGACCATCGTCGGATCGTCGATCGCCCGATGCAGCCGCAGCGCCATCGGCATCCGCACGGTGATCGTGTCGCCGTCTTTCCATTCCCGATCGACCGTCAGATAGCCGCTCCCCGCATCCCCATGAGCGGTGACCGCACCGGTGACGGAAATGCCCTCTTTCGCCCAGCCGGGAATGCGCAGCTTGAGCGCCAGGCGAGCGGGCTTGGCCAGGTGCAGCGTGAGCGATGTCGTGTCGCTGTCGGGGAATTTCGTCTCCTGCCGCAGCGACAATCCTTGTTCCTTCCAGTTCAATTCGCTGGCGATGAACAGATTGACGAAGAGCGTGTCGGCGCCGTCGTGGGCGTAGATGTGTTCGCCGTACTTGGCGTGATTTTCCAGCCCCGTGCCGGTGCAGCACCAGAACGATTGCGTCGGATCGCCGTACACCTTGAAGCGGCCCGGTTCGAGCGACTGAAAATAGGTGCACATCCCGGTGTTCGGATCGATCGAGCCCAGAATATGGTTGAACAGGGCCCGCTCGTAATAGTCATAGTCGCCCGCATTGGCATCCCAGCTCGCCAGGTGGGCGGTGAGCTTGAGCATGTTGTAGACATTGCAGCTCTCGCCGTTCTCCGGCCCCAGTTTTTTGGATTCCAGGCCCAGCGGGAAAAAATGTTCCCGGTCACTGTTGGAGCCGGTGACGAAGCTGCGCTGCTGCGTGACAAATTCCCAGAAGTTCTCGGCCGTTGCCTTGTACTTTGGATTGCCGGTCAGCTCATACAACCGGGCGGCGCCGATGATCTTGGGAATGTTGGCGTTCGCGTGCAGGCCGGTCAGATCGTCTTTGCCGTTGGAGAGCGGGTCCAGCACGGAGCGTAGCCAGAAGCGCTCCGCCATCTCCAAGAAACGCGAATCGCCGGTGATGGCGTAGAGATTCGCGAATTCTTCGTTCATGCCCCCTTGTTCGACGCTCAGCATCTTTTGCATCTGCGCGTCATCCAGGTTCCGGCAGACTTTGAGCGCCCAATCCCCCAGCTTGATCAGGACGGCTTTGGCTTTTTCATTCCCGGCGACGGCGTAGGCGTCGTACAGGCCGGCGAAGAGCTTGTGCTGGTTGTACCAGGGGACCCATGCCTCGTTCAGGTTGAAGCCGCCGTTCGTGCGGATGTTGCCTTGCTCGATCTCCTTGAACAGCGCCGGCCCGCGCGGCATGCCGCCGATGAACCCATCCGCCGACCGCTGCTGGCAGGCGTCGAGTTCGTCCACAATGCCGGCAATCCGATCCCGAAACCGCGTGTCGCCGGTCTGGGCGTACATGTGGGCGCAGGCCGAGAGATAGTGCCCCAGCGTTTGCCCGGACAGCCCGCGCGATTCCCAGCCGCCGTACGGTTTCGCCTTGGCGGGCAGGCCGGCGTTGGCGCGGAAGCCGGCGAGCAGGCGATCCGGCTCAAGCTCCATCAGGTAACCCTGATCCAATTCCATCGCCCGATGAAACGGGCCGTCGAGCAGCCGGGTTTCATCCAGGGGAAACGCTTGCATCGCCGGCTTGATCGCGCCGGGCGCGGCCGCCGACGCCAATGAAGCCGTCGCGCCGTGGAGGGTGAACAGTGCCATCGTCAAATTCCAAAAGAGAAACGGGGATCGGTTTCGCATATGCAATTCCATGGGCAGGGCGTTCGACGGAATCCCCCGGGCGCCCCTTGGCCCGCCCGGACGATGGGCCCGCTTCGAACCCTCCGCGGTTCGAAAACGCAACAAGTTGCAACGCCGGGCGCATCATGAAGCCGCCGAGGATTTCCGCTCGAGCGAGTCTGCCTTTAGACTCGGGCGCTTGCCATGCCTGTGTCGCAGGAAATGATTCGTCAAATCCACCAGATCGGTTCGGACACCCCCGAGCGGCTCGTGCCGGACAACGTCTGTCCCGGCCAGCGCGCCTGGGGCTTGGGAGCGACCGGCCTCACCGACGCGGGCGTCGGCTACGCGATGATGCGACCCCGTCCCCCCTCGGCGCACCTGCTCGCCTGCTACGGCGGGGCGGGTGAGGTGTGGGTGGGGGGCAAATGGGTCCGCTGCACCGCCGGCGAAGCCTACCTCGCGCCGCCACTGGCGCCGATGGCCTTTCGATCGCTCGCCCGGCCGCGCTGGCAGTTTGCGTGGGTTTACCTCATCGCCCGTGACGGCGAGCCCTCCCCAATCTCCGGCCACGAGCCCACGCTCGTTCGGACCGATCCCCGCCAGGTCGTCAATGCCATCGAGGGGCTTTATCTCGAAGCCTCCGGTCCTGCCCGCGTGGAGCGGCTCGATCTCTGGGCCGATCTGGTGAACGATTATGTCCGCGCGATCACCCGCGCCGCCGGCGACCCCGACCCGCTGTGGCGGCTCTGGGCCGAAGTGGATATCGCATTGAACGAGCCCTGGACCCTCAATCGCCTCGCCGAGCGGGCGGGACTGCGCCCCGAAGCCCTGCGCCGCCTGTGCGTGCGCCACCTCGGCCGCAGCCCGATGCGCCAAGTCACGCACCTGCGCATGCGCCGCGCCGAGGCCCTGTTGCGATCCACCTCGGGCAAATTGTTCGCGGTGGCCCAACACGTGGGATATGACAACGCCTTCGCCTTTTCCACCGCATTTCGCCGATGGAAAGGCGTCTCTCCGAACCATTGTCGCAAAACAAAACAGGGTTTGCGCAAATAGGCGATCGCGGAAAACGGGCCGGGAAATGACGACGGTCCGCCATGCCCATCGTTCCGCTGGCGCGGGGGTTCGGGTCGATTGCTCGACAGGATTTCGCAGTCAATGCAGAATCAATGTTCGGTGGAAATGGCAAATGCTTTCGAGGAAGTCGCCACTAGTCGCATGAAGCCAGAATGCCATGATATCCGAACGGCGGCGAATCGCAGTGGCGGATTTGGATGTGAGACATTCATGACGGCGGTCCTCTCAGCACGCGGGTTAACCAAAATCTTTCCCGGTGTCGTCGCGCTCGACGGCGTCGATTTCCACGCCCGGGCCGGCGAAGTTCATGCTTTGATGGGCGAAAACGGCGCCGGCAAAAGCACGCTGATCAAAGTGATGACCGGCGTTTACCCGCGCGACGGCGGCGATCTGCTGCTCAATGGCCAATCCGTGTCGCCCGCGATGCCGCTGCAAGCTCAGAAACTGGGCATCAGCACCGTGTATCAGGAAGTGAACCTGATCCCGCAGTTGAGCGTCGCCGAAAACATCTTTCTCGGTCGCCTGCCGCGCAAGTGGGGGCGGATTGATCGGCGGAAAATGCATCGCGACGCCGCCGACGCCCTGGCACGCCTTGATGTCCGCCTCGACGTCCGCCGGCCGTTGCAGACGTATTCGGTGGCCCTGCAGCAGATGGTCGCCATCGCGCGGTCGCTGTCGATGTCGGCCAAGGTGCTGATCCTCGACGAACCGACGAGCAGCCTCGACCGGGCCGAAGTCGCCCGGCTGTTCGATGCCATCCGCAAGCTGAAAGAACAGGGGCTGGCGATTGTTTTCGTCACCCATTTCATGGACCAGGTCTACGCGATTTCCGACCGCATCACGGTGCTGCGCAACGGCAGGCTGGTGGGCGAGTCGCTGGCGAAAGATTTGCCGCGCATCCAACTGGTGGCCCAGATGGTCGGCCGCAATCCGAGCGAGCTGATGGCCGACCATGTCACGCCCGCCGCCGAGGCCGCGTCATCGGCGCCCCAACCGTTCATCGATTGCAAGGGCATCGGACGGCGTCACGCCGTGGAGCCGCTGAATCTGTCGATCGGCAAGGGCGAAGTCGTCGGCCTCGCGGGCCTGCTCGGCTCCGGCCGCACCGAGACGGCGGAACTGCTCTTCGGCGTTCGCAAGCACGACACCGGCGCCATCACCGTCGATGGCCAATCCCGCCGCATCACCACGCCGCGGCAGGCGATTGCCCTGGGCTTCGGCTTCTGCCCCGAAGATCGAAAAGTCGCCGGCATCCTC
This sequence comes from Tepidisphaeraceae bacterium, assembly GCA_051962375.1. Taxonomy (GTDB): domain Bacteria; phylum Planctomycetota; class Phycisphaerae; order Tepidisphaerales; family Tepidisphaeraceae; genus RYN-431. Next base: position 1,780 of record JBQCCH010000363.1, on the reverse strand, counting down.
CCCGATCTGTCGGTTCGTGAAAACATCGCCATCGCGTTGCAGGCGCAGCGCGGCTGGTGGCGTCGCATTTCGTGGGCCAGCCAACACGCGATGGCCGAAAAATACATCAAGGCGCTGGCGATCAAGACCAGCGACGCCGACAAACCCATCCGGCTTCTGTCCGGCGGCAACCAGCAAAAGTGCATCCTTGCCCGGTGGCTCGCCTGCTCGCCCCGGCTGCTGATTCTCGATGAACCCACGCGCGGCATCGACATCGGCGCCAAGGCCGAGATCGCCGCACTGGTGGATCGGCTCCGTGAGCAGGGCATGTCGCTCCTGGTGATCAGTTCCGAGATCGAAGAGCTGGTGCGCCTGTGCGGACGCGTCGTCGTCATGCGCGACCGTGCGAAGATCGCCGAAGTCACCGGCGCCGATGTCAGCGAGCGGGGTATTTTGCAGAGGATCGCCGGATGAGTGTTGGAGCGCCGGGCATGGTTTCAAGTAGCGTACCGCTCAACGGCGGCCCACCGCCGATTCATCGCGCATCGCGCCTTCGGGCGCTAGGTCCGCTGATCTGGCCGCTGCTGGCGATGGTGGTGCTGCTGGCATTTAACTACTTCCGCACCGGGCCCGACTTTTTCGCCGTCCGCGTCGTCGACGGCAAGCTGTACGGCTCGCTCATCGACATCCTGCGTTACGGCTCGCAAGTGCTGCTGCTGTCGATCGGCATGACGCTCGTCATCGGCACGGGCGGCATCGACCTGTCCGTCGGCGCGATCATGGCCTTGGCGGGGGCCGTGGCAGCGAGCCTCATTAATCCGCCGGAAGGCTCTCCGTTCGTCGGGCTTCACCTCGGCGGCTCGCTCCTGCTCGTCCTCGGCGCCGGCATGCTGACGGCCCTGATCTGCGGCCTGTGGAACGGGGTGCTGGTCGCTTTCCTTCGGCTGCAGCCGATCATCGCCACGCTCATCCTCATGGTCGCCGGGCGCGGCATCGCCCAACTCGTCACCAACGGTCAAATCCCCACGTTTGAAACCCCCGGCTTTTCGTTCCTGGGCAACGGGTCGCTCTTCATGCTGCCGGCCCCGTTCGTGATCGCCGCCGTCGTGTTCATCGGCATGATGCTGCTGGTCCGCTGGACGGCCCTGGGGTTGTATGTGGAAGCGGTCGGAAACAACCGCGAAGCGAGCCGCATCGCCGGCGTGAATGCCACCGGCGTTCGGCTGGCGTGCTATCTCGCCAGCGGATTGCTCGCCGGCGTGGCGGGGCTCATCGCCACCGCTCAAATCCGCGCCGCCGACGTCAATAATATCGGCCTGACCCTGGAACTGGACGCCATCCTCGCCGCGGCCATCGGTGGCACCTCGCTCGCCGGCGGACGCTTCTCGCTGCTGGGCTCGGCGCTGGGCGCGTTGGTCATCCAAACCCTCACCACCACGATTTACGCCAGCGGCTACAAGCCCGAAAGCACCTACGTCATCAAGGCCCTGGTCGTGATCGTGTTGTGCCTGATGCAGAGCCCGAAGTTTCGCAAGATAATCTGGCGCCGGAGGACCGCATGAGCGAGGCCCTTTCATACGCAACGCCCGCGCTGGGGCGCCGCCGCTCCTGGCTGCCGTCGCCGCAGAAGCTCCCGCTGCTGGCCACGTTCATCGTCTTCATCGTGATGTACTCCGCCGCCTGCATGCGGTACCACAATTTCTCCAGCATCCGGGTGGCCTGCAATCTGCTGAGCGACAATTCCTTCCTCGGGATGGCCGCCATCGGCGAAACGTTCGTCATCATCGCCGGCGGGATCGAT
>JBQCCH010000362.1:0-2906 GCA_051962375.1 Tepidisphaeraceae bacterium | reverse complement strand
AGTTTTTCGATCGCTTCTTCCCGCGTCTTGCTGCTGCGGATCAGGCGCACCACTTCGTCGATGTCGCAGACCGCAAAGATCAGGCCTTCCAGAATGTGGCCGCGCTGCTGCGCTTTTTTCAGCAGGAATTTGGTGCGCCGGGTGATGACTTCAAACCGGTGGGCGATGAAGTGCTGGATCAGCTCTTTCAATCCCATCGTGCGCGGCTGGCGGTTGACCAGCGCGATGTTGATCATGCTCACCGTGATCTGGGCGGGCGTGTACTGGTAGAGCTGGTTGATGACGACGTCCGGATCGCCGTCGCGCTTCAGGTCGATGACGATGCGGCACTTGTGCAGCCGGCCCGATTCATCGTTGGCGGCGGCGACGTCCTTGATCTTGTCGTTCTTCGCCGCGTCGGCCAGGGCTTCGATGATGCTCTTGCGCAGCACACCGTAGGGCATTTCGTCGATGACGATGCTGCGGCGGTTGCCCTTTTCCTCGACGTGGAGCTTGCACCGCAACGTCATGCGGCTGCGGCCGGTGCTGTAGCCGTTCACGATGCCATCGCGCCCGCAGATGATCCCGCCGGCCGGGAAATCCGGGCCCTTGATGCCCAGCATCTTGATCGCCCCCGCTTCATCGACGACGTCGGTCATCAATTCGCCGAGCGAGATGTCGGGTTTGTCGATCACGCGCACGATGCCGTCGCAGATTTCACGCAGATTGTGGGGCAGCAGGTTGCACGCCATGCCGACGGCGATGCCGGTCGAGCCGTTGACCAGCAAATTGGGAAACCGAGCCGGCAATACGGTCGGTTCCTGCAAGCGCTCGTCGTAGTTGGGCTGGAAATCGACGGTGTCCAGATTCAGGTCCGCCATCATGTCGACCATGGGCGGGGCCATGCGGGCTTCGGTGTATCGCATGGCGGCGGGGTTGTCGCCGTCGCTGGAACCGAAATTGCCTTGGCCGTCGATCAGCTTGTGGCGCATGTTCCAATCCTGGGCCATGCGGGCGAGCGTGGGATAGATGACGGCTTCGCCGTGCGGGTGGTAGTTACCGCTGGTGTCGCCGGCGATCTTGGCGCACTTGATGTGCTTGCGGCCGGGCGTGAGGTTCAGGTCGTTCATCGCGACCAGGATCCGGCGCTGCGACGGCTTCAGCCCGTCGCGCACGTCCGGCAGGGCCCGATCCATGATCGTGCTCATCGCGTACGTCAGGTAGCTTTCCTGCAGTTCGCGCTCGATGTTCAGCTCTTCGATGCGCTCGGGGAACGGCTCGGTCGGTGTGGGGTCTGCCATACGGTATTTCTGGTTCGAATCGTCCGGAAAAAAGCGGGCGAATCCTTTCGCCTTGGTGAGGCGAAATCGTACCAGAAATGCACGTCCGCAACCAGCAATCGCGGCCGGCCGACGGGGGAGGGCCGCGCTTTATTTAAGGACTTTCCCGAACTTTGCCCGCCCGGGGGCCGGCCATGGGGTAGGTTACCTCCGGATGAACCGATTTGCGTCGGGCCGTCCGATAAAATTCATGCTCGCCCCGCCATCGGTGCGATAAATCCAAAGAAGCCGCCGGCTCCGCGGGCCGGCGATGGTTTCAAGGGGAAGGCGATCGGCCGGCTTTCGGCATTCGGTCGGCCTTCGTGTGGTTGGATTCACTACTTTTATCCTATTCTGAAGGAGTCAGAGAATGCGTTTGAAATCCCTCGCCGCCGTTCTGTCGGTGGTCGCCCTGGCCGCTCCCACGTTTGCGGCACCGGTCTGGAATGCGTTTACGATCCGCACTGTCAGCGGCGCCGCCACGCCGGTCGTCCCGGTCGGCACGTCCGACGGCAGCGCCTTCACCGTCACGATCGACGAAAGCAGCGAAAAAGCCGGCTACGGCACGAGTTACTTCGACGGCCAGACCGTCGGCTCGCTCACCACGGTCAACTACGATCGCCTGGATGCGGGCACCAAAGACCCGTACCTCAACCTCTGGGTCAGCGACGGCACGCACTCCGCCGTCCTCGCCCCCGTCGCGAACATGACCGCGACCGGCAATTACACCAGCAACAACGTCGATCACCTGAACCTGCAATCGCTCGGCTTCAATATCTACGAAACGGATTTTTCCGATCTCTCGTGGCTCGTGCCGAACGCGACGCGCGTCAACTCGGCGTTGATCGCAAATGGCCATGCCGTGACGCTGGCTGACATTGCGAATCTGACCATCCAGGACCCGGGCACGTATTCCACGTTCGTGGGCACGGGCGCGCCCAAGAACGGCACGGGGTTCAACCTCATTTTCGGCGACACGCAAGGCAATTTCTCATCGCCGACGCCTTACTCGATCGCCAACGTGACCGTGCCGGAACCGGCAAGCCTCGGACTCGCGGCCCTCAGCGGCGCGGCACTGCTGCGTCGTCGCCGCAAGGCTTCAGCTTCCCAGAACCGCACCAGATCGACTTCTGACAGGGTCAGGGCACCGCGCCCTGACCCTGTCTCGCTTTCCCCCTTCACGAATCCGCGAGACGACTCATTCCGAATGACAATGAGTTGCATTTGGGCTACGATGTCGTTCCGATGTCGAGCCTGATCGAGATTTCCGACCTGAACTTCAGCTACGCCGGGGAGCCGGCGTTGTGCGGAATTCACCTGTCGGTTGAGGCGGGCACCACGCTGGGCCTGATCGGCCCGAACGGGGGTGGCAAGACGACGCTGCTGAAGCTGCTCTTGGGCCTGCTGAAGCCGCAATCGGGCATAATCCGCATCGCCGGCTTAACGCCCCGCCAGGCCGTGGCGCGGGGGGATTTGATCGGCTATCTGCCGCAGAAGGCGAACCTCGCCGGGTCGTTCCCGTTAAACGTTCGGCAGCTTGTGCGATTGGGGTTGGCCGGCAAGACCGGGTTCCTGCGACCGCACGAGAAGGAGGATTTGGCCTTCGTG
>JBQCCH010000361.1:0-4484 GCA_051962375.1 Tepidisphaeraceae bacterium | reverse complement strand
CTGAACGAGAGCAACCAGCTGGGCATCAACTTCACGGCGCTGGGCGGCGTGGATTTTCATTCGCTGGCGAACGTCGGATCGAGCGGCTCGGGCTCGGGTCTGTCGCAAGCATTGGCGGGCGATACGACCAATGCGGCGGCGGCGGGCGGGATCGCGAACAACGTGGCTGCCGGACACATCGCGGACAAAGGCTTTGTCGCCGGCTCCATCGGCGGCAGCGGATTGTCGCTGGGCGTGGTCACCAACAACATGAGCGTCTTCATCAACGCACTGGAAGGCGTCACCGACACGGTCGTGCTGGCGAATCCCAAAGTGCTGGTGTTGAACAAGCAAAAGGGCGAATTCAAAGTCATCCGCAAAGACCCGTATTTCGGGGCGATCACGAACTCGGGCGAGAGCAGCCTGCAGCAGCAGCAGGTGCAATTCCAGGAATCGGGCACGAAGCTGGTGTTGCGGCCGTTCGCGACGGATGACGGGTACATTCGGCTTGAGATTCACCCGGAAGATTCCAGCGTCGCCGGCACGAATGCCAACAATCTGCCCCCCACGCAGAACTCCACCGAGGCGACGACGAATGTCATCGTCAAAGATGGGCGAACGATCGTGATCGGCGGTCTGTTCCGGGAAGTGAGCGTGACCGACCGGAGCGGCGTACCGGGGCTGGCGGATATGCCGTTCATCGGGCCGCTGTTTCGGAAGCAGGCGGATGAGACGGTGCGGCAGGAAATCATCATTCTGCTGACGCCGCACATCGTGAAGGATGACGAAGCCTTCGCCAAGGCGTCGGATGGCCTGATGGACGATGTGGAGCGCATTCGGGTGGGCGTTCGCAAAGGCATGATGCCCTGGGGCCGGGAGCGGCTGGCGGAATTGAATTACGAATGGGCGATGGAAGAGCTGAAAAAGCCGAAGCCGAACACGGACAAGGCGCTCTGGAACCTGAATTGCGCAACGAACCTGAACCCCAAGTTCGAGGAAGCGATTCTGTTGAAGGAACGGCTGACCGGTGAAGTGGTGCAGGATGTGGACAACAGTTCCATTCGCGGCTTTGTGCGGCAGCAGATCCTGATCGACCCGGGCCCGGTGGGAAGCACTCAAGTGCCTGCGACGCAGCCGGCGCCGACAACGCTGGGGCGCGCCGCGCCGGCGAAACTGCCGTTCCCTGTGATGGCTGCGGCGCCGTCGCACATTGAAGCGCGCCTGGACGCGCCGACCAGCCGGCCCAGCATTCTGGGGCTGGCGACCGCGCCGACAACCCGGCCGGGCAAGTCGGTGCCGGACGAATCGGCGTTGACGCTATTGCCGACCGATTTTGAGCTCAAATGAAGCGAGGCCACCCCATGACCCGATCGAAATCCATCCTGGCTGCGGTGACGTGTGCCGCCATTCTCTCCGGTTGCGCGAGCGAGCAGGCGAAGAACAAGACGCAGCGTGAAGAAGCGGTTCAGAAATGGAACCAGACGCGGGCGTCGGTGATGTATGGTCTGGCGCGCGATCAATTCAACGGCGGCGAATTGGAGACGGCGGCGAAAACCGCGGATGACGCACTGGCGATGGATCCGGACAGCGTGCCGCTGCGGGTGCTGGATGCGCGCATCGCGATCGAGCGAAACCGCTTGGACATCGCCGATCTGCAATTGGCCGAAGCGCGCAAGCGGCAACCGAACAATGCGGAAGTGAGCTATTACGCCGGCGTGGTCGCGCAGCGGTGGCAAAAGTTTGACGTGGCGCTGAAGGAATACACGGCCGCGAACGTGGCGCAGCCTAACGAATTGGCTTACCTGATGGCCCGGGCGGAAATGCTGGTGAAGCTGAACCGCAGTGATGAGGCCTTGGCCGCGTTGCGGGACAAGGTGGGATATTTTGAGACCTCGGCCGAACTGCGGGACGCGGTGGGGCAATTGCTGGTTCAAGCCAAGCGCTTTGGCGAGGCGGCCGACATGTTTCGCCAGGCGAGCGTTCTGGCGTCCAACGACCAGGGCATTCGCGAGCGGCTGGGATTGGCCTGCTTTCAGGCGGGGCAATCGCAGGATTGCGTCGATGTGCTGAGCGGACTGCTGGCCAAGCCCGGGTACATGGATCGGGCGGATTTGTTCATCGTCCTGGGCGAATCGCAGATGCAGCTCAATCAGACGCTCAGCGCCCGCGACAGTTTTCAGCGGGCGACGGAGCTTGATCCTTCGATGGCGCGCGGTTGGCTGGGGATGACGAAGACGGCGCTGCTGTTCAATGACCTTCGCCGGGCGGATCTGGCGGCACGGAAGGCGCTGTCGCTCGAACCGCGGTCGCCGGAAGCGCACGTGGCGGCCGGCTATGTGAAGCTGAAGCAGAATCAACTGGACGAAGCGCTGAGCGAGTTTAAGGCCGCTTCGCAATTCGCACCGAATGACGCGGTGAGCCTTTGCATGATCGGCTATGTGCTGGAGCGGCAGGGCAATCACGACGAGGCGCTGGGCTACTACGGCCGAGCGCTGCATGTGAATCCGACCGATCCACTGGCTCGCAAGCTGATGGCGAGCGCTGAGGTTCACTGATTTTTTGAAGACCCAATGCGACGCTGAGGAGAGTTCATGACCCGCATCGCGGCAATTCTGATGAGCGTGTGCGTGTGCGTGGTGGCCGTGATGGCGGTGACGACGCCGGCTGCCCTTGCCCCCGCGCTGAAGCCCGTGGGCGGCCCGGCAATGGCGACCGCGATCCTGAGCGGGGCGGCGTGCGGGCTGGCTGTGCTGGCATTTCTGATCGAGAAGAAGACGCTGCGCGCCGATTGCGATGCGCTGCAGCAGATGCTTTCCGCAGAGGCCACCTATCCGGCCGTCGTATCCCGCAAGGCGCTGCGCGGTTTGGCGGCCGCGGTGCATGAACGCTTTACCGATCTGAAAAGCAAAACCCATGCGGCAACGCTGCGGCAGAAGGAACTGGAAATCAGCCTTCGCGTGCTCACGCTGGAGCGGGATCGCATGCAGTCGATCATTCAAACGATTTCGGACGGCGTGCTGGTGACCGATGCGTGGGATGAATTGATCCTGGCGAACGCGTCGGCGGCGAATGTGCTGAGCTTTAAGCAGCCGCAGAAGCTGCGGCAGCCGGTGGATCAGGTGGTTTCGGATGCCAAGCTGGTGGGGCTGATTCGCGAAATGCGCGCGACCCAGAACGCTTCGGGGCGGCGGGTGATCGAGCATCGGCTGAAGAAGGATGGGCAGGATCGAACCTTCAAAGTGACGGTGTCCTCGCTCGACAATGAGGCGAACGGCGTCTTGCTGCTGATGCACGACATGACGCACGAGGCCGAAGTCGCGCGGATGAAGAACGATTTCGTGAGCCACGTGAGCCACGAACTGCGGACGCCGCTGGCGAGCATCAAGGCGTACATCGAGATGCTGATCGACGGCGAGGCCCGCGACGCCAAGCAGGCGGAAGAGTTCTACGACGTCATCCAGAACGAAGCGAACCGGCTCGGCCGATTGATCGACAACATCCTGGATGTGAGCCGGATTGAAGCGGGCGTGGTGAAAGCGAATAAGCAGCCGATGAGCCTGACCGTTGTGCTGAACGAGGCGCTGGAGGTGATCGCGCCGCAGGCTGCGGCAAAACGGATCACGGTTCGGCAGAAGATTGAGCCGGCGATCAACCAGGTGCTGGCGGACAAGGACATGATCTACCGGGCGGTGCTGAATTTGCTGAGCAACGCGGTGAAGTACACGCCCGAGGGGGGGACGGTCACGGCGTCGACGGCGATCGATGCGTCCGAGAAAAAGATCATTGTCGGCATCGCGGACACGGGTGTGGGGATTCCCCTCAAGGACCTGCCGTTCGTGTTCGATAAGTTCTACAGAGTGGAACAAAACAGCGGCATGGCCAAAGGCACGGGGCTGGGGCTGGCGCTGGTGAAGCAGGTGGTGGAAACCGTTCACGACGGGAAACTGTCCGTCGAGAGCGTAGTGTGGAAAGGAACGACGATTCGACTCGAGATGAGTCTTTGCTAGGGAAGGACCAATGAGCAGTAAAACGATCCTGATCGCCGACGACGAAACGCACATCCTGAACGTGCTGACGATGAAGCTGCGCAACGCGGGCTATACGGTGATCAGCGCCCGTGACGGCGAAGAAGCGCTGGAGCGTGCGCAGGCGGATCGGCCGGACCTGTTGATCACGGACATGCAGATGCCGCGGCTGACGGGGCTGGAACTGTGCATGAAGCTGCGCGACGACCCGAAACTTTCGAACGTGCCGGCGATCATGTTGACGGCTCGGGGCTTCATGCTTGAGCCGGGCGACACCGCACGCAGCGGGATCGTACAGATGTTGAGCAAGCCGTTCAGTCCGCGTGAGTTGTTGTCGACGGTGGATCAGGTCCTTGCAAAGGCAGCGTGAGGCGGCATGTCAGATTTTCACATCAAACAATCGGTTTCGCCGCAGAGCCTGGGTTTCAGCACGGAGTCGTGCGAGTCGCTGACGCGCCGCGCGCGCTCGGCCGGGCTGGA
>JBQCCH010000360.1:0-2268 GCA_051962375.1 Tepidisphaeraceae bacterium | reverse complement strand
TCATCGGGGCCGGGTTCGTTCTGTGACATGGCGTTCCCCCTCTTTCGCGTGGCCGGTGGGATTGAGATTGATGGACCGGCCGGCATGGGCAGCAGCCCGCCCTCCCGGTGAACCACCGCCGAGGCCCCAGTAGACCCGTCGACGGCTCGGCCGGCAAGGAAATTTGCTGGTCGCGATATAATTTGCCCTCTGGCGGGGACTTGCACGTCTCAGATACAATCCCGCGCTGGCGAACTGAACCGCACCGCGACGCGAACCGGTAGGCCGCCCGGCCGACATTGAGGCGGCGTGGGAGGCTTGGATTGCTGACGTGGGCCAGGGGGACGAACGGAGTTGGACTTGTAAGGGAGGGGCGGGGATGATTGACCGGCTGCTGCCATCATTTTCAATTGACCTCCCGAGCGACTTGTGCTACGGTTCTTTCAGCAGACCCACCGGGCCTCTGTCGCAAGACACGCTATCTCACGGTGGGTTTTCTTTTGCGCCGGCGGGATGGCGATGAGATACACCAAAGGCCCGCTGACCACGGATCAACACATTGATCAACTCCTGGCGAGGGGAATGACTGGCGATCGAGCCTTTATGAAGGCGCGGCTGGAAGTTGTCAGCTATTACCGACTCAGCGGCTACTGGTATCCGTTTCGTAAGCCGCACCCCAACGAGCCAGGAAAAAAGCTAGATGAGTTCCGACCGGGAACTACGTTTGAAGCAGTGTGGAATCTCTACGTCTTTGACCGCGAGCTTCGGCTGCTGGTGATGGACGCCATCGAACGAATCGAGGTCGCGGTGCGTTCAAAGCTCGCCGGCTTGCATGCTACATCCTACGGGCCGTTCGCATACGCCTTAGACAGCCGATCCATGCCCGGTTTGGACGCAAAGGAATGGAAGGCACACGTCGCGAATATCATTCGCGATAGCCTGCGGAGCAAAGATACTTTCGTTAAACACTTTAAGTACAAATACGGGGACACCCACCAACATCTGCCCGTGTGGATGGCCGTTGAAATCATGTCCTTTGGTGGCGTGCTGACGTGTTTCCGGGGGGCATCCCGCCCCATCAAAAAGGCATTATCCGATGCGTTCGACATGCCTCACCGAGTGTTTTCGACATGGCTGCTGACACTCAATACCGTACGCAACATCTGCGCGCATCACGGTCGGCTTTGGAATCGCGAAATCCGCACAGCCCCGATGATACCGCTTAAAAGTAATTATCCCGACTGGCATCAAACCAGCCCATTTCCGCCGGGGCGAGTTTTTGCCATGCTGACGATTTGCCAATGGTCGCTGCAGCGAATCGCGCCACAATCCCTGTGGGCCGATCGAGTGATTTCACACCTCCGCGCCTACCCTGCTGTTCCCACGGGCGCAATGGGATTCCCAGCAGATTGGAAAAATTCTCCCATTTGGTTCGTTAAGACGTAACGTACGGCGAGGTACACAGCAGGCGGTACTCTAGGATCAAAGGACACCACTCCAGTGCGCGGCAGCGGACATTTCGCGGCGGGTTGTCTTTTATAGCTCGGCGAGGGACGGAGGCTGCACAAAGAAAGGCTGGACGGCGAGACGCGGCGGCGATACGTTAGGTTAATGTCCGGGCATTCCCTCGTTCGCGCGGGGCGGGCGGCGACTTGGGGCGGGATGGGGCCGGGGTGGGAAGGAGGCGCTGTGAGAGAGGGTCGAACCTTATTGAGGGCGGGGATTTGGGCAGCGGATTTCGGCCACTTAAGTCGGATGGCAAGCTGGGCGGTCTGTGTGCCGCTGGTGCGCGCGGAAAATCGGCGTAACCGGTGTAGGCGTCGCGATTTACGCATTTTAGTGAAAAACAAAATGGCAGGAACGGCCGGAGGACAGTTTCGGGGACTTAGGCGGCGGCTCGCGGGATCAGGCGGGGACGCGGTGAGCCTGCAGGGCTTTGCGCACTTCGGCGAGGAGTTGGTCGACCTTGAACGGTTTGAAAAGGACGGCGGCGAGCCCTTCCTGGCTGGCGCGGACGATGCAGTGGTTCGGGTCGTAGCCGAAACCCGTCATCAGGATGACCGGAGGCGTGTGGTCTTTTTTCTTGGCGGCGGCGAAGACGTCGTACCCGGTTTTGTCGGGCATTTTGATGTCGGACAAGATCAGGTCGTACTCGTTGACGGCGACCAGATCGATCGCGTTCTGCCCGCTCGTGCCGACGGTGACCTGAGCCTGATATTTGCGGAGGATGTCGGCGATGGTGGCGCGGATGTTGGGCTCGTCATCGACGACCAGCACGCGGGCGCCGGC
>JBQCCH010000359.1:0-2286 GCA_051962375.1 Tepidisphaeraceae bacterium | reverse complement strand
CTCGACAGAGTCAATACAATTCACGACAGAATTGCTATTGTCGCATCATTATTGTCTCACACATTATTCAGTCTATTTTTTGGGCCCTTCATCCCATTCGGCCACGGCGAGACGATAATTCGCCGAATAAAAGCCTGTTTTCCTACAATTCTGCCGTTTGAGGCTGGTTCTTTTCGCCGCCTCGGGTCGTGTGGGATTCACAACCTCGGACGCAGCCGAACTAAAAAATTGAATTTTCTATTGAGACAAATTGCCACTCATTATACCATCATTCCGCAGTGAGTTGGGAAGGCGCTTAGGGCGTGCGGCTGGCGGCCGTGCGAGCGGGTAAGGGCGCGGCAAGGAGTGCGGTCGCGTCGCGGAGTCGGCGAGCCGAGAACGATCCATCGCCTCGATGGAGCAGGAGGAAAACATGTCCCGATCAACGCCCGTTTGGCGGCAGCCGCTCGGTTTGCGCCTGTGTGATTCTACGTCGATTTGCATTGAACCGCTGGCTCACGCTGAAAGCTGCGCTTTGCCTCATTCGCGGATCGTGATGCTGGCAGAGGCATGGCCGCCTCTGGCCGCTTTAGAGCGATCGACGCCCTGCGGACGTACGATGCATCTCAATGTGAGCGATCGTTGCCGCGCAGGCGAAACGGCGCTTTCTTCTCAACGTAATTAACAGATCGATTGTAAATCCCACTAAAACGGCAAGACATCGGCGGCGCGACGTTGATCGCGAATCGATGAATGGATTTGTGACAGGTGTGCGAAGGATCGAGGAACCATGACAAAAACGATTGTTACCGGCTTATCAATGCTTGTGGCCGCTTCGGGAGCTTTGGCAGCGACGGAAATGCCCGCCGGGCAACGCCCGCCGGCTGTGCCGCTGGTTACGTGTGATCCGTACTTCAGCATTTGGTCCGCGAATGACGAATTGACCGGTGGACCGACGCGGCACTGGACGGGAAAGCCGCAGCCACTCACCTCTCTCGTGCGCATCGACGGCCACGCGTTCCGCATCATGGGTGATGCGCCCAAAGACATCCCGCCGGCTCATCAAGTGGGATTGACGGTGTTTCCGACGCGCACGCAATACGAATTCGAAGAAGGCGGCGTCCATCTGACCCTTACCTTCATGACCCCCCTCTTGCCCGATGACCTTTCCATTTGTTCTCGCCCGGTCACCTATGTGACATGGAGCGCCCGAGCGACCGAGGGCAATTCGCACCAGGTTTCGGTCTATTTCGATGGCAGCGCCAATGTCGCCGTCAACACGCCGGATGAACCGGTCGCGTATGCCCGCGGCACAGTCGGCGATCTGACCACCTTGCGCGTGGGCACCGTCGCGCAACCCGTGCTTGAAGCCCGCGGCGATGACCTGCGGATCAATTGGGGTTACTTCTACGTTGCTGCAAACGCCAAACACGCCGGGTTCCAGGATGCCGAACGCGGCCGAGCTCAATTTGCAAAAGACGGCTCGCTTCCGGTGGGATCAAATACGGTGCCCGAGGTTGCCGCCCAGGCCGGCCCGACCTTGGCCGTCGCCCTTCCGCTGGGGAACGTCTCGGCGAAGCCGGTCTCCGCACACGTCATCCTGGCCTACGACGATCTCTATTCCATCCGCTATTTCAACGATGACCTGAAAGCCTATTGGCGCAAGGACGGCGCGAGCATCACCGACCTCCTGCGCTCGGCCGAATCCGATTACGACGCGCTGACCCAGCGTTGCGAAGCATTCGATCGTGAATTGGTCAACGACATGAAGTCCATCGGCGGTGATTCTTACGCTCAATTGGGCGTGCTCGCCTGGCGGCAGGCGCTGGCAGCTCAGAAACTTTGCGTCGACGCGAACGGCCAGCCCCTCATGTTCTCTAAAGAGAACTTTTCGAACGGCTGCATTTCCACGGTGGACGTGCTTTATCCCGCCGCGCCGCAAATGATTGCCTTCTGCCCGACGATGCTGAAGGCGTCGCTCGTTCCGCTGCTGGATTATTCCTCCTCGGCGCGCTGGAAACACGACTCGGCCCCGCACGATCTGGGAACCTACCCGCACGCGACGGGCCAGGTTTACGGGGGCGGCGAACAGGCGATCGCGATGCCTGTCGAAGAAAGCGGCAACATGCTGGTGTTGCTTGGCGCGCTCGCCAAAGCTGAAGGAAATGCCGATTTCTCGAGCAAATATTGGCCGACACTGACGCGGTGGGCGGATTACCTGAAAGCGAAGGGATTGGATCCGGAGAATCAGCTGACGACCGACGATTTCGCCGGCCATATCGCGCGAAACGCCAATCTCTCCGCCAA
>JBQCCH010000358.1:0-3128 GCA_051962375.1 Tepidisphaeraceae bacterium | reverse complement strand
ACTCAAGAAAGGATGAGCGCACCGAAAACCGGCGCGTTCCCAAACCCCAGCATGTATCGCCTCTTTGACAAGCACGGAACGAAGTTTCTCGCGGTCGTCGGATCGCTGCTGATGTTGGCCTTCATTTTGCCGAGCAACTGGACGCAACACGGCCAGAACACGGGCCGATTTGGCAAGATCGACGGCACGGAAATCAACAGCAGCGACGTGCGCGCCACGTCGGACGCGTTTCACTCGCTGAACAACGTGATCATCTCGCGGCAAAACCCGCAAGACCCGCAAGGCGCCCCGGTGCCCACGCCGATCAGCCAGGCGATCTTTCCGCAAGACCTGACGCGGCAGTTTCAGAACAACCCGGTGCAGTGGTACCTCCTGGTGCGCGAAGCCCGCCAGGCGGGTTCGGCGCCGGATGAGCAGTTGATCGAATCGGTCCTGAACGGCCAAGCCCAGCTGCGCACCGACGACGGCCAAGTCGTGCCGATGAAGGACATCAACCCGAACATCCGAGACGCCTACGCCGCCGCCTTGCGGGAAGCCCTTTCGGTTTCGGAATATTTCACCCGCTTCCGCAGCGGCACGCTCAAGATCAGCACGCCGGCCGTCAACGATGCGTTGGCTCAGTCGGAGCAGCAGGTGCGAATCCGGGCCGTCGCGTTCTCGGCGGCTGATTTTGCCAAGAGCGTTCCCGCCCCGACCGACGATGAGTTGAAGACCCAGTTCAAAGCCTACGCCGACGTATTGCCGGTCGAAACCAAGACGAATCCGTTCGGCTTCGGGTATCGCATCCCGGATCGCGCGACGCTTCAGTGGATCGTCATTCCGGACAGCGAAGTCGCCCGCGCGGTGGAAGCGAGCAAGTCGGCGGAACTGTGGGACGAAGACGCGATTATCTATTACCAGAAGAATCAGTCGTCGTTCCAGACCGCCACGACGCAGCCGACGACGCGCCCGTTTGCCGAGGCGAAGGCGGACGTGCTCAAGCAACTTCGGCAGCCGCTGATCGACAGCATGCGCCGGATGATCGCCAGCCGCATCGTTCAGCAGATGCAGAACGACGCTAAGGCAGCGTCGGCCAAAGGTGCGACCACGCAGCAATCGCTCGAAGCGAAATCCGGCTACGGCGTCCCGTACGGCAGCTTCGATTACCTGCAGAAGATGGGCGACGACATTCAGAACCAGTTCCACGTCAAGCTCACGCTGGTGAACAACCCCGCCCCCCTGTCGCGCGAGCAGGCCCAGGCGGCGGATGCCTTGGGGGAAACTTACACCGATGACTACAACACCGGCGCCAACTACCTGTTCACCTCGCTGGCCGCGCTGAATCCGGACGGTCGGCTGGCGATCGGTCAACCTTCGAAGATTCTGACGGCCCCGAATGGGCTGGTGATCGCCCGGGCCGTGGGTGCTGATCCGGCGCACCCGCCGGCCAGCCTTGATCAGGTTCGGGCTCAGGTTGAGAAAGATGTTCGCGAGCAGAAAGCGTTCACGCTCGCGGCCGATGCCGCCAACAAAGCCGTCGCCGATGCGCGCCAGGCGGGTGATCTGAACAAGGTGAACAATCTCAAGCCAATGACCAGCGATTTCTTCGGCGAAACGGCGGAGAAAATCGACGGCCTGTCCGCGGCACAGAGCTACAGCACCCAATTGATCGCCCCTGCGTTCGATGCGTTGCGCGGCGTGCGAACCGACTCGCAACTGCCGGCCTACTCGATCGCGAAGCTGCAAAAAACCGGCGTTGCCGTGGCCTTGGAAGTCTTCGACGTCAAAACCACGCTCAATACCGACGATCTGGCCATGGCGCGTTTGCGAGCCGAATCGCAATTGATGCAGGCGTATCAGCCGCAGCAGTTGGCGATGGAGTGGTTCAGCATGGACGCGATCAGCCGCCGAATGGATTACACGCCGGACGAGTCGATGAAGAAGACGGAGACGCCGCCCGGCTCACCCGCACCGGCGCCGGGCTCGCCCTTCCTGCCCGGCTGATGTCGGGTGGCGCTCGGGGCTGATTCGTCGCCGCACGCGTCGCCTCGCGGACGTTTGGCTTTTTGATTCCGTCGCATTCATTCTTACGATGTCCTTATGCCCCTGCTGACCTACCGCACCGCCGGCGAATCCCACGGCAAGGCGCTGATTGCGCTGATCGAAGGGATGCCCGCGGGCGTGACGATCGACCACGACCTGATTAATGCCGAGCTGGCACGCCGCCAGGGAGGCTATGGTCGCGGCGGGCGTCAGAAGATCGAAACCGACAAGGCCGAATTCCTGACCGGCGTCCGCATGGGGCGAACGATCGGCTCGCCCATCACGATGCTGATGCCGAACAAGGATTATCGCCTTGATGATCCGACGAAGACGCCGCCGCTGACGCGCCCGCGCCCCGGGCACGCGGATCTGGCCGGCAGCGTGAAATGGCTGACGACCGATTGCCGCGAAACGCTGGAGCGCGCAAGCGCCCGCGAAACCACCGCCCGCGTCGCAGCCGGCAGCCTGACGCGATCGCTGCTGCGCGAATTCGGCATCGAAGTGTTTGGTTTCGTGCGGCAAGTGGGCGAGGCGCGCGGCGATTTTGATGTCACCCCGCAGAGTTGGCGCTCGCTCCTGGCCGACCGCGATGCGTCCGATTTGTACTGCCCCGACCCGGCCGCCAGCGAGCAGATGCGGGCATTCATCAACAGCGCAAAAATTGCAAAAGACACCGCCGGCGGCATCGTCGAGTGCCACGTGTTCGGTTGCCCGATCGGCTTGGGCAGCAGCATGACCATCGAAGGCCGCATGGACGGCCGGATCATGGGGGCCGTGGGGGCGATCCAGGCGTTCAAGGGATGCGAGATCGGCATGGGCTTTGAGACCGCAACGCTGCCGGGTTCGAAAGTTCACGATGAGATCGCGTACGACGCCGCATTGCGCGACACGCCGAACCTGGGCTTCGTCCGCCCCACCAACAACGCTGGCGGGCTTGAAGGGGGCATGACCAACGGCATGCCCATCGTGGTGCGGGGCGCGATGAAGCCGATCAGCACGCTCGGCAAGCCGCTGCGCTCGATCGACCTGGCCACGAAGGAGCCGAGCGAAGCGGGATGGGAACGCTCCGACATCAGCGCGATCTCGGCCGCCAGCGTCATCATGGA
>JBQCCH010000357.1:0-4272 GCA_051962375.1 Tepidisphaeraceae bacterium | reverse complement strand
TCTTCGATGAGTGTCGCCTTCTTGGCGAGAAACTGCACGTGCTCGTGCGACTGCTGCAGAAACCCGGCCAGCGATTTGGCGGTGGCTTCGAAGCCTTCGGTGAACTTGCGCTGTTCCTGGTCTTTCCAGTTCTGCTCCAGCTGACGCAACTTGTTGTGCAAGCCGGTCAGCAATCCTTCGAGCTCGTTATTGAAACGGTTGAGTTCCTGGGCGAAGCGGCGCATCTCGCCCGGATCGACATTGGCTTTTCCCACGCGACATCCTCCAAGTTGCTAAGAGTGCAAATCCCGTATAATTCAAGTATAGCGAACGTTCAACAACTTTGCGGATTTCTCTAATTTGTACGAAACAAAACGAGCGCAAGTTCGTTGTACGGGTGGAAGCTAAAAAGGAGCACCAGAATGCGTTATGTCCGATTCGTCCCCGCGGCCCTGGCGGCCGCCAGCCTGATGATGTTCGTTTCCCTCGGCCGCGCCGAAGCGCCCGCGAAGCCCGCGACCGGCACGTCGATGATCACCGGCAAAGTGACCGACCCGGCCGGCAAGCCCGCGGCCGGCGTGAAGGTCACCCTCTACGCCAGCGCCGCCACCGCCAAGCCCGCCCCGACCGCCGACGCCCCCGCCGGCAAGAAAAAGGCCGGCAAGGCCAAGCCCGTCGCCAATGTCATGACCGGCGATGACGGCTCGTTCAAATTCGACAACCTCGCCGCCGGCGATTACACCCTCACCGCCAAATCCAAGCTCGGCATCGCCTCGGCGCACCTGTCCATCAAGGACGGCGAAGCCAAAGACGTGCAGCTCGCCTTGGCCAAGCGCACCAAGAACGCCCAGGACTAAAACTCCTGCCAATCGACCCGGACCCGTGGCCCGCGACCCGTCGCGGCCACGGGTCTTTTTTTTGGCCTCGGTCGTTTGCCGCAAAGGGGCGCGCCGCCGGGCGCTGTCGGTCCGGGCGCTTTCCGCCAAGCCTCCGTCGACCCCGCCACCGATTGATCGGCTGATTGATCCACTGATTGAGCAGACAATTGATCCGGCGCAAGAACGCAATCAGCCGACGTCCATGACGTCGGCTGATCACTGTGATTCATTATTTGAGCTATGGCTCGAGACTTACCAAGCGAAGTGAGCGAACGCCTTGTTCGCGTCGGCCATGCGGTGCGTCTGTTCGCGGGTCGTCATGGCTTTGCCTTCCTTGCGGAACGCGGCCAGGAGTTCGTCGGCAAGCTTGTCGCTGGTCGGGCGGCCGCCTTCGGCTCGGATCGCCGCGAGCAACCAGCGGATCGCCAGGCTCTGCTGACGACGCTTGTTCACCTGCATCGGCACTTGGTAGTTGGCGCCACCGACGCGCTTCGACCGCACTTCAACGTACGGCTTGATGTTGTTGATGGCCGTCTCGAAGACTTCCAGCGGCTGCACGTCTTTGTTCTTCTTGGCGATCGTGTCGAATGCGTCGTACACGATCTTCTGGGCCACGGTCTTCTTGCCGTCCCACATCAGGCAGTTGATGAACTTGCTGACGAGCTTGCTGTTGTGGCGGGCGTCGGGCTTCAGGATTTCTTCGGAGGCGGTGAACTTCTTGTAGGCCATGGTCTTTCCGTTTTCTCTAAATGTTTCTCCCCGCCAGGGCGGGAATACTCCGGACTCAAAAATGTGATCGGATGCGTGATGAACTCCGACACCGGAGAATGCCCTTGTGCGGCATTCATCCTTCGGAGCTCACCGTAAACTTTTATTTCGGCTTCTTCGCGCCGTACTTGCTGCGGCTGCGCTTGCGGCCATCGACGCCGAGCGTATCGAGCGCCCCGCGGACGATGTGGTAACGCACACCCGGAAGGTCACGCACGCGGCCGCCGCGAACGAGCACGATCGAGTGTTCCTGCAGGTTGTGCTCTTCGCCGGGGATGTAAGCGGTCACTTCCTTGCCGTTCGACAGACGCACGCGGGCGATCTTGCGAAGGGCCGAGTTCGGCTTCTTCGGGGTCATCGTCTTGACCTGCACGCACACGCCCCGGCGGGCCGGCGATTGCTCCAGGTCCTTGTTTTTCTTGATCGGAGCCAACGCTTTGCGTGGCTTTTTGATGAGCTGGTTGATCGTCGGCATACGTACCTTTGTGTCGGTCAATGTCACCGCGCGACGAGTCCACCTCGCCGAGCAGGGCCGAGCACTATAGCGTGAAGGGCCCCGATGTTGCAAGGCACGGACCCAAAATCCTTGAGGATTTCCCCCGCCGCCCCCCGCCCGATCCGCGGCCGCTTGCCGCAGGTGCGCCAGCCACTATCATGCGCGGCTTAACTTTTTTCCAAGGATGCTTTCCATGGCCACCAAAGGCAATGCAGTCGTCGGACAATCGGGCGGACCCACTTCGGTCATCAATCAGTCGCTCGTCGGCGTGATTGAAGAGGTGCGCAAGCACAGCCACATCAACAAGCTCCTGGGCTGCCGGCACGGCGTGCGCGGGATCGTCAACAACGACTACATCGAGCTGAACAGCGTGCCGATGGACTTGCTGGAAAAAATCGCCCGCACCCCCAGCAGCGCCCTGGGCAGCAGCCGCGATAAGCCCGATGCCGACTACTGCCGGAAGATCATGCAGAACTTCAAGCAGAACGACGTCCGCTACTTCTTCTACATCGGCGGCAACGATTCCGCCGACGCCGCCCGCATCGTGCAGGAGATGGCCGCCGCCGAAGGGCATCAGCTGCAGGTCTTCCACATTCCCAAAACGATCGACAACGACCTGCGCGTCCACGATCACACCCCCGGCTTCGGGTCGGCCGCCAAGTTCGTCGCCTCGGCGATCATGGGCGACAACTACGACAACGCCAGCCTGCCGGGCATTAAGGTCGACGTCATCATGGGCCGCCACGCCGGCTTCCTGACGGCCGCTTCGGTCCTCGCGCGTCAGTATGAAGGGGACGGCCCCCACCTCATCTACGTGCCCGAAGCCCCCCTCTCGGAAGAAAAATTCCTCGCCGATGTCGATGCCATCTACAGCAAAAAAGGCCGCTGCCTGATTGCCGTCAGCGAAGGCGTTTCCACGCCCGATGGCAAGACCTGGGCCGAGGCGATGAGCAGCAACCTGGAGAAGGATTCGCACGGCAACATCCAGCTCTCCGGCACCGGCGCCCTGGGCGACTACCTGGCCGGCCTGGTCACGCGCAAGCTCACCCCCGCCGGCGGGAAGAAGCTCCGCGTGCGGGCGGACACCTTCGGCTACCTGCAGCGGTCGTTCGCGGGGTATGTCAGCGAAGTCGACGCCAAAGAAGCCCGCGAAGTCGGCCGCCAGGCCGTTCGCTACAGCACCGATCCGAAGCACGCCGAGCTGAGCGTCGTCATGAAGCGTGTTAGCAACAGCCCGTACCAGATCGAACTGGAATACACGAGCATCAAGAACGTCGCGAAAGAAACCAAGCACCTGTCGCCGGAGTACATCAAGAACGGCAACGACATCACGCAGGCCTTCATCGATTACGCCAAGCCCCTCGTCGGCGAACTGCCGGTCGTCGGCACGTTCCCGGAAATGCGGAAGTAACGGACCTAGGGATGAGTGAAACGTGAAGACGTGAAGCGGCCGTTTCACGTCTTCACGTTTTCACCCGTCGTTGGGTGAGGGAAGATCGATCATGGGTCCCACGCTCGACTACTCTCCTCCCGTAATTCAGCCGTCGCGGCCGTTGATGGTGGCGGCGGTTCTTGGGGCATTCGCGATCGCGTTGCTGGTGATTGGTGGATGCTTCTTGGTCGGCATCGGGTTGATGTACGACCTTCTGCAATTCGGCAAAGTCTCGCCCGATCCCTGGTCCGCCGGGCAAATCGCTTATGTCAGCGCGTTGTGGGTGTGCGCGGTCGGCAGCTTCGGCTCGGGGTCGGCCCTGATGATCCTTGCGATTCGCAAAGCGCTAACCGCCTGATCGCTGGGTCGCTTCTCTCCCCGCCGACTCACGCCGCAAGGGTCGTTTCGCCGGCGATGCCCCGGCCGCTCGCCCATACGAACGTTGCCAAAGACGTAGGGCGGGATGCCAATCCCGCCGATTTGGCCGAACGCTCGTCGGGATTGTCGTTCCGCCCGACCGGCGCATCGCCTTCAGCTGCGGAATGCCGAGAGAGCCCCTTGCCCCCTGAGCGGTTGGATCGAATTCAGGCCACTTGAAACGGACCGTTCGGGAGGAGACTGCCGAAGATCACGCCGAACACGCCCGCGACGATCGTGAGGATCTGCCAAAACATCAAGCTGTGCCCGCCGAAGACAAAGCTGCGGTCGAAGAAACGAAT
>JBQCCH010000356.1:0-2232 GCA_051962375.1 Tepidisphaeraceae bacterium | reverse complement strand
AGGGGGTCGATTGGGATACGGTGAACGTGGAGATTCTTCGCGGGCTTGAGGAATAATCCTTTGGGCCGCTTATCGACGCGCCGGCGGTGCCCCTTTATCATTTGCAGCCGCAGTTCCTCAAAGGAGATCAATTGGACAAGGTGCGTTTCGGAATCATCGGCCTGGGCAACATGGGGTCGTCGCATTTGCAATATCTGCCCAAACTCGGCGACGCGGAAGTCACGGCCATCTGCGATATCGACGAAGCAAAGCTCGCCAAATACGCGGCCTCCAGCGGCGCGAAGCCGTTCAAGTCGTCCGATGAACTCCTGAACGCGAAAGTGTGCGACGCGGTGCTGATCGCCACGCCGCACTATGACCACCCGCCGATCGGCATCGCGGCGCTGGAGCAGGGCTACCACGTGATCGTCGAAAAGCCGATCGCCGTAGGGGTCAGCGGCGCGCGCGAGTTGATCGAAGCGTCCAAGAAATACCCGAAGCAGAAGTTCGGCATCGTCTTCAACCAGCGGACGAACCCGATGTACCAGAAACTGCGGAGCCTGATCGCCGAGGGTGACCTGGGCGAAATCAGCCGCATCACCTGGCTGATCACCGACTGGTTCCGCACGTGGACGTATTACGCGTCAGGCGGCTGGCGGGCGACGTGGGCGGGTGAAGGCGGCGGCGTGCTGATCAACCAGTGCCCGCACAATCTCGACCTGATTCAATGGATCACCGGCATGATGCCCAACCGCATCACCGCGGTCGGGTTCATCGGCAAAACCCATCCGATCGAAGTCGAAGACGAAATGTCGGCGATCCTGGAATATCCGAACGGCGCCATCGGCCACTTCGTCACGACGACCGGCGAAGCGCCCGGCACGAATCGGCTGGAAATCTGCGGCGAATACGGCAAGATCATCGCCGAAAAAGGCAAGCTTACCTTCCATCGCACCCGCAAGAGCGTGCGCGAAGTCAACCAGAAATCACCGGACTCGTTCGCCAGCATCGAAACCTGGCAGATCGACGTGCCGTACCCATCCGCTCCGCCGTACGGCGAGCATGAGCGGTTGCTGCGAAACTACATCAAGGCCATCCTCACCGATTCCCCGATGCTGGCTCCCGGCGAAGAAGGCGTCCGCGGGCTGGAGATCGGCAACGCGATGCTGATGAGCGCGATGCAACGCCGGGGCGTCGATCTGCCGATCGATGGCGCGGCTTACGATCAACTCATCCTCGACCTGACGAAAAAATACGCCGGCCGCAAAACGCTGGAAACCAAGCAGGCGAATGTCGACATGGCCGCATCGAGCCAGTCGTTCAAATAATCGGCTGCCCGAGATCATGTGGGGCGTGAGCGGCATGCATGCGGCTCACGCCCCGATTCGTTGTGTCCTTTCGCATCATTCCGCCCTTTCGCTTCACTGTGCCCATGACCGATTCCTACACCGACCTGCTTCAATCGCTTCGTGCCGCCAAACGCGTGCTCATCACCACCCATGTCAAACCGGACGGTGACGCGCTCGGATCGACCGCAGCCATGGCGCTGGCGTTGAAACACCAGAACATCGACGCCGAGGTCTTGCTGCTGTCAAAGTTGCCGAGCAAATACGCCTTCATCTATGAAGAAGCCGGCATCCGTTGGACCGATGTCGAAGCGGGGTTTCCGCAGAACTTTTCGCTGGAGGCTTACGACACGCTATTGGTGATCGACACCGGCACATGGTCGCAGCTCCCGGGGCTCAAGCCGTACGTGGAGCAATTCGCGGGGCGGAAGCTCGTGGTGGATCATCACCTCACCCAGGAAGACTGGGCGGACCAAAAGCTGGTGGTGACGGCGGCGGCAGCGGCGGGTGAGATCGTCGCGGAGCTGATCGCGCAATGGAACCTTCCACTGGACGCGAAAATCGCCAGCCCGCTCTACGTGGCGCTCGTGGCGGACACCGGATGGTTTCAATATTCAAACACCCGCCCCTACACGCTGCGGCTTGCTGCCCAACTGATGGAAGCGGGCGTCGATACCGATGCCATCTACCAGCGTCTGTACCAGAACGAGCGGCCGCAACGCGTTTTGCTGCAGGCGGCGGCGATGCAGACGCTGGAACTGCTGGTCGGCGGTCGCGTGGCGATCATGCACATTCGCCCGGAAGATTTGGCCCGCACGCAAGCAACAACCAGCGATACGGAGGGGATGATCAACCTGCCGCTGCAGGTGCGCGACGTGCAGGTGAGCATCGTGCTCAGCCAGCCGGC
>JBQCCH010000355.1:0-4480 GCA_051962375.1 Tepidisphaeraceae bacterium | reverse complement strand
TAACCCCCGCGGACGGCGATTGGATTCTCTACCCCTGGCCGACCGAGTGATTGCCGAACGGACGCGAATCGCGACACTGCATCGCCAACAGGAGACACCATGGCGAAAGTGACTGTGATCGCACGAGCGCTGGCCTTGCCCGGCAAAGAGAACGCGTTGAAGGAAGTGTTGCGTTCGATGCTCGCCCCCACGCACGCCGAGCCGGGGGAGAAGGTGTACGACCTGTACCAATCCGACACGGCCGGGCGGTTCTATTTCTTCGAAGTCTGGGAAAGCCAGGCCGCCTTCGACTACCACGCCAGCACGCCGCACTTTAAAGCCCTGGGCGCCAAACTCGAAGCCCTCATCGCCGAGCCGATCGAACTCAACTTCGTCACCGCCGTCGCCTAAACCCCGCCCGCCGGCAGGTGGGCGAGTCGCAGAATTTCTTAAGAAGTCCCTCACAAAGAAGAAGCCGCCAGAGGGATGGCCGAAATAACGCAGCGGTAGCTCAGGCGGGCAGAGCGTTGGTGCGCGGTACCCCGCGTAGTCAAAGGTCACGGGTTCGAGTCCCGTCCGCTGTTTCAGCAACGTCATACAATCGCGTCAACTAGATACTAGATACTTCCGAATTTGTTTGCATTTTGTTTGGTTTGCCTCTACCGTTCGCGGGAAGGGCAGGCCATGGATTCGATCGGCACACGCATTCGGTTGGCGCGGCGGAAGCGGGGGTGGACGCTCGACGCGCTGGCGGAGCGGGCCGGCATGTCCAAGCCGTATCTGTCGCTGATCGAAAACGAGCGGGTCAACATCCCCAGCGACGACAAGCTGCGTCGCCTGGAGACGCTCCTGGGCTTTGAGGCCGGCGAACTGTTGCACCAGGCGCATCTGCACCGCACGCCGGCCGATATTCGCGATCTGCTCGCCACCCTCGTGAAGGGCGCGGCCCCGGTCAAACCCACGCGGGCGGGCGTGAATCTGGATGCGGCCTACCTCTCGGGCGTGCTGCACCAGTTGGTCGATCACGCGGGGGGCAACATCGATCCCGTCGCGGTGGGGGCCGTCCCCGTGATCAATAAGGTGTCGGCCGGCTATCCGAAGGATTTCACCGATCTGGCTTACCCGCGCGGCGTGGCGGATGATTACCTGACCTGCCCCAACTTGCCCGATCCCGACGCATTCGCCGCCCGGGTCAGCGGCGACAGCATGGCCCCCAAATACACCGAGGGGGACGTCGTCATCTTCTCGCCCGCCGCCGCCCCGCGCGATGGGGATGATTGCTTCGTTCGCTTTGACGACGGGCAGACCACTTTCAAACGCGTCTATTTCGAAACCGACGACGCCGGCGAAGCGATGATCCGCCTGCAGCCGCGGAATGAAAAGTATCCTCCCAAGCGTTGGCCCAGCGAGCGGGTGAGCGGGGTGTACCGGGCCGTCTATCGGTATCAGCCGATCGACGCCGACGACCGCTGACCGACACGCGTCGCCATTCGACGCGACGCCTCACGGCGCGGTGGCGGGCATCGTGCGGAACTGCGGCGGAATCGTCGGCGGATCGGGCCGGGCCGGGTCGAGCTCGTAAATCGCGCCGTCCGACAGATTCTTCACCCGCCGCAACCCCAGATCCGCCCGCAGCCGGTCTTCCGGCATCCCCCGCGATCGCCGCTGTCGGCGGTAATAGACCACGTAGCCGTGGTGGTCATGCAAATCCTGCCAGATGCTCGGCAGGCTTTGGTAATACGCCAACTCGTAACTCGCGCCCGTGGCCGGATCGATCAACGCCGGCGTCTCCTTGCACAGCCGATCCTCCAGCAGATAAATCGCGCCGGCGATGTTCGTATAAATCACGCGGTCCCGCGGCAGTCGGCCGGCGGCTTTAATGCACGGCGAGTTCTGCCACACCAGGCTGTTCATCCCCATCTCGCTGACGGGCGCGACCTTCGCCCAGTGCGCCGCGTCCAGCGTCTGCACACCAATCAGCACAAGCGCCGCCGCCCCCGCGATCCGGCGCACCCGCAACTCGGCCGACCCCAGCAATACCATCGCCCCCAGCATCGCCACCGACACCCGCACCGGCAGAAAAATGCGATCGTCCATCGGCGTGGCCGCGTCGAACAAGGTGACCGACAGCGGAATGAACAGCGCATACCCGATTGCCACGCACCAGAGCAGGTCGCGCACGCCGCATGCGTCGGCCGACAGTTCAAGCCGGCGGCGTTGTCGGCGATCGAGCAGGGCGGTGAGCACCACCAGCACAATCGCCAGCGCCGCGCCCGCGCCGATCGGCACATGCCAATGCGCCGGCGTCACCCACCCGGCCACCGTGCGCGCAAGCTCCTGCCATTGACCGACCGTCGGCGGATGAAACAGCAATTGCCGGTTTCCCACGCGATCCGTGCGCAAAAATCCGTAGCACAGCCAGGCCGCCACCGGCGCGATCGCGATGCCCGCAAACGTCGCCGCCGCGGCAAGTCGCTGGGTCTTTTTTCGATCCCCATGCAGCCCGATGCAGATCGCCATCGGCAGAACGACCGCCACGCTGGCGTATCGCGCCAAAAACGCGACCGCCGCCGCCGCGCCAGAGCCGATCAGCCACGCCATCGACGGCTTCCGCTGCGCCCGCAGGAGCAGCGCCATCGACCCCAGCCAGGCCAAACAAAACAGCGGCTCGCTCACCAGCATGCCGAACAATTGCAGCATCGGCACGAACGTGAACACCCCCAGCGTGCCCAGCACCGCCGCCAGCGTCGGCCGCCGCGAACCCGCCGCGATCAGCACGCCCGTCAAACCAATCGAACCGGCCAGGCACAGCAACGCAAACCCGCGACCGGCCACGAAGATCGACGCGTGCAGCCGATGCAGCGTGCCCAGGATCACCATCAGCCCCGGCGCCAGGTGCGTGTAGACCTGCGGCAGGCCGTTGTCATCCGGCATCACAATGCCCTGGCCCGCCGCGAACGAGCGTGCCCCCATCACGTAGCCCATCGAGTCCGGCGAAAGCCCGATGCCGTGCCGCGTCGCGATCGCCACGCACGCGACCAGCGCGATCGCAATCAGCGAGAGAACGAAGATTCCGCCCCACGAGCGCGGATTCAAGCGGCTGCCAGTCGGGAAGAGGCGGGGGATCATAAAAGCCGTCGCGGCGCGGCCGTGGGCGTGTATTTTTCGGTCAGCGGGCGCAATTCAGGATAACGCAGGACCAATTCCACCAACGGCTGCAGGGCGGTGGCGTCGGCGAAGTGCTGCTGCGCTTCCAGCGGCCGGCTCGCGCGATCGTACGCCAGGGCCGCCAACGCGTGCGCTTCGGCCACCCGGTGCCCCAGCCCGCTGCGCATCTGCGGAAGATGTTGCCCGAACAGTTCGATCGCCTCTGCGGTGTGGCCGGTCTTCAGGTCGCGATACAGCTCCACCAGCCGCAGCGACGCGATCGCCGACGGGTTCGCCGGCTGCGCGGGCAGGCTGTCGTCGATCGCCATCATCTCCATGCCGATGCCGCCCCGGTCGATCAGCCGCCGCAAGTCGTTGATCGCGCGGTCGGCATCGTACAGATGATCCGTGTGCAGCATCGCCATCGCCCGGCCGACTTTCACCATCGCGCCGCCGGGGCCGGCGATTCCTTCGCGATCGATCAATTCGTTGTAGACCGCCAACGCGTCGTCGTAACGATTCGCCCGGCTCAGCACGCTCGCCAGGAGCAGCATCGCCCGCAGGCGGTTGTCCACGCTGCGCATCGGGTGCGACATCACCCCTTCCAGCCGCGGCCCCGCCAATGCCAGGTGCTTCAGCGCGATGGCATCTTCCAGCCGATCCAGCTCCAGCCGCTCCGTCTGATACGCCCGCGCCATCGACCAGAGCAGCACCGTGCCCACGATCGTCGCCACCAGCGCCACGCTGATGAATCCCGCCTGCGCCGCTTCACTCAGCCCCAGCACCATGCCCAGCAGGACCAGGGCCCAGGTCAACAGGATCAATCGCCCCGCGTATCGAAAGCCCGGTCGCGGGCGGCTGAGCGCGAGCAGGTCCGCCACTTGGGTCGGCGGCGCGGGGGCTGGAGTTTCGAGCGTCTGGCTCATCAATGAACTCGATCACCTTAATTGATTTGTCGCGGCCCGACTACCCTGTTACAGTCAGCCCAGGGAACCATACGTGCGATATCTTGCGGCCGATCGGCGCGCGGGTATCCATCTGGAGATTTGTCATGCAACTGATCGAAGCGATTATCAAGCCGCAAAAGCTGGACGACGTCAAAAATGCCCTCGGCGAAGTCGGCATCCTCGGCGCGACAGCGTCCGAAGTGAAGGGCTACGGCCGCCAGGCCGGCCACACCGAGCGCTACCGCGGCGCGAAAATGGACATCGGCTTCGTGCCGAAGATTCTCCTGACCGTCGTTGTCAAAGATGCCGAAGTGCAGCTCGCCATCGACTCGATCGTCAAGGCCGCCCGCACCGGCGAAGTCGGTGACGGCAAGATCTTCGTCAGCCCGGTGACCACCGTCGTCCGC
>JBQCCH010000354.1:0-2385 GCA_051962375.1 Tepidisphaeraceae bacterium | reverse complement strand
GACGATGCCCTTCACATTGGCCTCACTGGTGATGGCTTTGGCCAGTTGATCGAAACGCTCCGCGGTGGCTTCGGTGATTGTCCCTTCTACCGGGATTACCGCAATCACGTTCGAAGCGTCTCCCTCAGTGAGCGTGGTTTTTCGGACATGATCGGAGCTGAAGATGCCATTTGCGATCAGCAGATAGATGTTGAGCGTGATCGACATGCCCAGAATGGTGACCGCCAACGCGTTGAAGATGCCGCGCGCGAACCCGCCCCGCGGCTGCGCGTACATCGGCGGAAAATAGACCGGCGGCGGCAGCGGCGTCGAAGAAAGCGGCGGCGGAAACGAATGACCTGGCGATTGCGACATCGAATTAACCCTCAGCCGGTGAGCAACTGCGATCGAACTGTCCCAGTATACCGGCTCGGCCGGGCTGCGATAAGTCAAACGGGCAATGGATCAGACATCCGCGAAGATCGCCCGTTCCTCGGCTACATCGCCCGAGCCGGCGTGGGATTGCCCTGGGTCGATGGCTCGGCCACGGCAACGGGCGCCAGGCGGATGGCCAGCAACGTCAAATCATCGTCCGGGTCTTCGGGCCCGTGAAATGCGGTCAATCGCTCAACGATGCATTTGAGCACTTCCGCCGGCTCGTTGTCACACGCACCGAACGCCTCACGCAATCGATCGGGCCCGAACTGCTCAGCCTCTTCGTTCGATGCCTCGATCGCGCCGTCCGTGTAGAGCAACAGCACGTCATTGGGCATGGCCCGCATGCGATGCGTCTGGAATTCCACCGATTCGTCAACGCCGAGCACCAATTGCGGGTCGATCGGCAGCGACTCGATCACGCCATTGCGCTTCAGGAGCGGCGGATGGTGGCCGGCCGAAGCGACATGGATCGTGGCGTTGTCATGGTCGATCACCAGGATCAGCATGGTGACGAATTGCCCGTTGTACACGAGACTGCACAACTGCCGATTCACCTCGGCCAGGCAAAGGCCCGGATCGCGCAGGCCGGGCATCGTATTGCGAACCATGAGCTGCGTGGTCGCCATCAAAAATGCCGCCGGCATGCCGTGCCCGCTAACGTCTCCGATCACCACGACCGTCTTTCGGGTCGAATCCTCTTCACCCGCGGGCAGATCAAACCAGTTGTAAAAATCGCCACTGATATGGGCAGCGGGTCGATTCTCGGCAGCGATGCTCAGATGATCCCCGCGGAAATAGGGCGCGGGGAGCCAATTGAGCTGGATGCGTCGGGCTTTCTGCAGATCGCGATTCAGCATCTCCGTGCGCAGCCGTTCAATGCGGCGCCGCCCTTCCAGGAGGTGCGTGGTGGTGGACACCAGCACGATCACCATCGCGACGACCGTCAACGACGCCTGCGTCAGCAATTGCCAGAAGAGCGGCCGAAGCTTGACGCGGATCGCTTCGCGCAGCTCCGTCCGCAATGCGATCACGTGCCAGCGAACCGAAGGGACGGGTTCGAACGATTGCTGTGCGATCAGCGACAGTCCTTCAGAATCGACCAGCGCCGATCCCGCCCTGCCGGCAGTGAAAAACGCGTTGACCTGATCGCGCAAGAGCGGGTCGACGAGCCATTGCACCCAGTGGTCGTTTGAAACCGCGGTAGTGGAGGCGAACACCAGTCCCTGATCTGTCGTGAGCAAGAGCTGCGTATCGGAGTTCTGCGGCAATCCGGACGACAGGTCTTGTGAAATCTGCGTCGCGGAGAGCGTAGCGACGGTGACCTGTCCCACGTTGGCCGAGGGGACGGCGATCGTGACAATTGCCGACTCGCCGTTGCCGCCTGACGTGATCACCGCCGGCTTATCGAGCTGTTTCAGGGCAGGCAATGACCGTATCGCCCGCGTAAGATCCGCTGCCGATCCCTGGGCGAGGTTTAGCACTTTTCCGGAAGTCGCATCGAGCGTGCCTCGGGCGAGGAACCAGTTCTGCGGCGACCAGCGCTCAACCAGTTGATCGTGCTCGGAGGTGGACAGGCTTACCAGGAGCAGGCGGATTTGCTGCTGCAGCCGCTGGGCGGCCGATCGGACGGTCTGCTGTTGGTCGGCACGGGCTTCTTCAAGCTGTTGGTCGCGCATGGCGGCGTACTGCGCGCGGACCGACAGGTATGCCGTCACCAATACGGCCAGCACCAGGAGGCCGTGATAAACGAAAATGGCGCGAAATTGTTGCTTAGATCTGCCGAGCACGGAACCAGGGCCGACGTGGAAGACGCCCTGAGTTCGGAGGATATCGCCGAAATCGACCCGGGTCTTGCTAAAAATTTCAGACCCCGGGCCGTGATCCCAGCCACCGCGTCACCCTGCCGGCCTTCAGGCGGCGGTGGCGCTGACGTTCATGAGCAGTTCAATGCCCGCCACGACGAAGCCA
>JBQCCH010000353.1:0-5966 GCA_051962375.1 Tepidisphaeraceae bacterium | reverse complement strand
CGACTGCGTCCGCGACAGCAGCGCTTCAGCCTGCGCGACCGTCAAATCCGTCGCCAGGCCGGCCTGCAGCTTGGTGCGCTGAAGGTCCACCGCATCCTGCTGCGACACGACGTTCCGTTGCACGATCAGCATCGTGTGCTGGTACCCGCGCAACGCCACGTAATTCTGCGCAACCTCGGCCAGCAGCGTGACCAGGGTGTTGCGGCGGGTTTCGATCTGGGCTTCGAGCGACGCCTGCGCCGACTCAATCGCCCGTCGCGTGCCGCCGAACACGTCGATCTCCCACCCCGCATCAAAGCCGGCCTGGAACAGGTCGGTTTCGCCAAGGGAAAAGACCGACGAACTGCCTCGCGAGCCTGTCGAACCCGTTGAACCCGTAGCGCCGGTCGACGTTCCCGTGGACCCGCTGCCGGTCGAACTCGTGCCGCCCGATGCCGCGCCGCTGGAAGGAACCCCGATGCTCGCATTATGACTGCCGCGAGCGCGCGTGTAGGAGGCATTGCCATCCAGCGTGGGGAACAGCCCGCCCCGCGTGAATTCCAGGTTGGCTCGCGCTTCGCGAACCCGCGCCTGGGCCAGGCGAACATCCAGGTTGCTCATGACCGCCCGATCGACCAGGCGATCCAGCTCCGGGTCATTGAACGTTCGCCACCACTGCGCCAGGTCGACGGCGGTCGGTTGCGTCGTCGATGCCTGGGTTGAGGCAAACCGATCCGAAAGGTGCATGTCCGGCTCGTGATAATCCGGCCCGACCATGCACCCGCTCAACGCAGCGGCGGACAAAAGGGGCACGACACGACGAACCACTGACGGCGTACGCTGCAGCATTAGTTATGGTCTCCATTGTGCCCATTCGATCCGGCGACGGCGAATTCGCGATTGGGCGCCTCGGCCAGGTCTCCATGGATATGGCGGCTCGAGCGGAAGAAGCTCGTGCGATCCAGCACTTTCTCTTGGAACTCTTCCAGGTACAGGTAAATCACCGGCGTAACGTACAGCGTAATGAACTGGCTGACGATCAGGCCGCCCACAATCACCAGCCCCAGCGGGCGACGGCTCTCACCATCGGCGCCAAAGCCCAACGCGATCGGCAACGCACCCATGCCCGCCGCCAGCGTGGTCATGATGATCGGGCGGAAACGGTCCATGCTCGCGTCGTGGATGGCCTTGTGGGCTTCTTCGCCATGCGCCACCCGCTGCAACGCGAAGTCCACCACCATGATCCCGTTCTTCTTCACAATGCCCATCAGCAGGAACATGCCCACGTACGCATACAGCGACGCCTCTTCATGGAACAGCCACAGCGTCGCCAGCCCGCCCACCAGCGCCACCGGCAGCGAGCTGAGCACCGTGATCGGGTGCAGATAGCTTTCGTACAGAATGCCCAGAATCACGTACATCACGAACACCGCCACGACCATGAGGATGGCCAAGGCGCCGATCGTTTCGGTGAAGGTCTTGGCTTCGCCCTGCAGTTCGCCGCGGATCGTGCCCGGCAGCGTGTCGGCGGCGGTTTTCTGGATGAAGTCGGTCGCCGTCCCCGTCGACACGCCCGGCAACAGGTTGAACGAGAACGTCACGCTCGTGAACTGGTTGATGTGGTTCACCGACTGCAGGCCCAGTTGCTGGTCCCACGAAACCACCGCGTTCAGCGGAATCGTCCGCTGGCCGTCGTCGGACTTGATGTAGAAGTTCGACAAATCGCGCGGCTCCGAGCGATTCGCGTTGTTCGCCTCCAGAATGACCTGGTACTGATCGCTCGGCCGCTTGATCAGGTAGAGGTAGTTTTCCGAAAATGAATTCGCCAGCAGTTGCTCGATCCGCGAAACGCTCACGCCGTAGGTCGACGCCTGGTCGCGCAGAATCTTGATGTTCAGGTACGGCTGGTTGGCGTAGTAGTCGTTGCGCACCGCCGCGAACAGGCCCGGGTTCTGCTGGAATTTCTCCTGCAGTGCGCCGGCCGCCTTGTAAACTTCCTGCGGATTCACGCCCGAGATCGCAAATGTCAGCGGCGACGTGTTGTCGGCCGCCGCACCGGTGCTGATTTTCAGAACCGGCTGCGGGTTCATGATGCCCAGCACGCCCGGGACATTTCCCATGACCCCGCCCATGAGTCGGCCCGCGACCGCCGCGATCGGCGGCCGCTGTTCACGCGGCTCCAGGAAGGCCAGCAACAGCCCCTGGTTGTAGGTCAGGAATTGCCCATTGCCCGTCATGGTGAACGTCGCCGCCACCGCCGGGTCCGATTGCATCACTTTCTCGGCCTTCACCTGGTACTCGCGCATCTTCAGGTAAGACGCCTTGTCCGGCCCGATCATGATGCCGAAAATGAATCCGCTGTCGCCCACCGGCAAAAACGATTTCGGCAGAATCGCCAGCAGGTACACCGTGCCCGCCAGACAGATCACCCACGCCACCGCGCTCACCAGGTGAAACCGCAGCGCCCAGGTCAGCGTCCGCCCATACACGCCCAGCACCGCGTGCTCGATCCGATACGCGATGCGCTCCAGCAACGGCTTCTTGATGTTCGGCCCGCGGGCCGCCAGCAAGCGGGAGCACATCATGGGCGTCAGCGTCAGCGACACCAACCCCGAAGCGAAAATCGCCACGATGATCGTCACCGAAAATTCACGGAAAATACGCCCCATCAGCCCCGGCATCAGCACCAGCGGCAAGAACACCGCCGCCAGCGAGAGCGTCATCGACAGAATCGTGAAGCTGATTTCCTTCGCGCTGTGGAGCGTCGCCTGCATGACAGGCTCGCCGTCTTCCATTCGCCGGACGGTGTTTTCCAGGAACACGATCGCATCGTCCACCAGGAAGCCGATCGCCAGCGTCAACGCCATCAGCGAAAGATTGTCCAGGCTGTAGTCCAGCATCCACATGACGATGAACGTCAAGAGCAGCGACAGTGGCAGCGCCACCGCCGGAATCAGCGTGTCCCGCGCCCGGCCCAGGAACACGAAAATCACCAGCACCACCAACACGAACGCGATCAGCAGCGTTTCCTGCACGTCGTCGATCGAATTGATGATCGTCAGCGACCGGTCATAGATCGGCGTCAGCGTCACGCTCGGCGGAAGTTCCGCGTTGATGCGCGGCAGCAGGGCGCGGATCGCCTTGGTCACCGCCACCGCGTTCCCGCCCGCCTGGCGATTCACCGCACACACCACCGTCGCGCTCGGCGAACCGAACTCACGCGACCAGAAGCTCATGTGAATCCGCTCGTCCTGCACCGTGTCCGACGCCGTCGCCACATCGCGCAAAAACACCGGCGATCCGTTGGAGGTCGCGATGATCAGCTTGTTGTACTGGTCGGCGTTTTCGAGCTGACCCTGCGGTCGCAGGATCATCGTCTCGTTTTTATTGTCGAACTGCCCGGCGCCGGTGTAGGCCGTCCCGGATTGGATCGCCTGCGTGAGCGTCGCCAGCGTCAGGCCCCGCGCCGCCAGCTTTGATGGGTCGGCCTTGATACGGACCGCGCCCTTCGTGCCGTACACGTTCACCCGTGCCACGCCCGGCAGAATGCTGATCTGCTGGCTCACCTGCGTATTGGCGTAATCGTAAAGCTGTCCCTGCGTCAGCGTGTTCGTCGTCAGCGCCAGGTACATGATGGGCTGATCGTTCGGGTTGTTCTTGCTGAGCGTCGGTGGGGCGGGCAGATCAGGCGGCAGGTTGCCGCTCGCCTGCGTGATCGCCGCCTGCACGTCGGTCGCCGCCCCGTCCAGGCTCTTGTTCAGGTTGAACTGCAGCGAAAAGCTGGTGTTTCCCTGGCCCGATTTGCTCGTGACCAGCTCCAGCCCGGGGATCTGCATGAACTGCCGTTCAAGCGGCGTGGCGACGTTGTTCGCCATCGTCTCGGGGCTGGCGCCGGGATACGCCACCTGCACCTGAATCACCGGATAATCGACCGCCGGCAAGTCATTCACCGGCAGATGGAAATACGAATACGCGCCCCACGCAATGACCGACAAGGTCAACAGCACGGTCATCACCGGGCGACGGATGAAAGGTTCAGACAGATTCATTATTTGCCACCGGTATTGGAGTGGGGCGCTTCGCTATCCGATTTGCCGGCCATCATCGGGCCTGGCTGCGTGGTGTCGCCGGGCAATCGCACCGGGCCGCCCGGACGCACCATCATCTGGCCGTCCGTCACCACCTGCTCGCCCGCGGCCAAGCCCTTGGTGATCACGATGTCCGACCCCTGCGCCTGCCCGATCGTCACCGGCCGCATCTCGGCGGTGTGATCCGCCTTCACGACAAACACGTACGGCCCTTGCTGACTCAACTGCGACGCCGACGACGGCACGAGTACCGCATCCTTCAGCGTCTTCAGCACCAGCCGCACCTGGCAAAATTGCCCCGGCCAAAAATGATGATCCGGGTTCTTCAAGGTCGCCCGCAGCTTGATCGTGCCGGTCGCGTCCTGGACCGCGTTGTCCAAAAACGTCAAATCCCCTTCGACGCCGTCACCGGTGTCGGTCGGCAGCTTCACCAGCGTCTTCAGTGTGCTGTGGGCCATGTTCTCGCGGACGGCCGCGAGCTGCTGCTCATTGACGGTGAAGTCGGCATAAATCGGATCGATCGTCTGGACCGAGAGCAGATTCCCCTCGTTTTCCTTCACGATGTTCCCAACGTCGACCTGCCGGGCGCCGGCGCGACCATTGATCGGCGACTTGATCGAGCAGAACGACAGGTTCAGCTCCGCCGTCGTCACCGCCGCATTCGCCGAGGCGAGCTGGGCGTTCGCGACGTCGAGGGCGTTTTTCTTGGTGTCGTAGTCCGATTTGGAAATCGCCTTCGTGCCGGCGACGGCCGCGTAGCGGTCTAGCTCGATCTTGGCGAACGCCACCGCCGCCTGGGCCTGCGCTTGCTGCGCCTTGGCCGCCGCGAGCGCCGCTTCGGACGGCGCCGGATCAATCTTGAACAGCTCCTGGCCTTTCTTCAGCTCCGCTCCGTCTTCAAAAAATCGGCCGACGATCTGCCCCTGAATGCGCGGCGTGATCGTCACCGCCTCCG
This sequence comes from Tepidisphaeraceae bacterium, assembly GCA_051962375.1. Lineage (GTDB taxonomy): Bacteria > Planctomycetota > Phycisphaerae > Tepidisphaerales > Tepidisphaeraceae > RYN-431. Next base: position 944 of record JBQCCH010000353.1, on the reverse strand, counting down.
AGGCGGCAATCTTCCCGATCTGATCGATATAGTCCGGCACGTCCCGCGACTGGGCCGTCGCGACGGCGACCAGCGGCGGGGGCATCTGCATCATCCCACCCTGCGCTTGTTCCTGCTTCCCGCAGCCCCAGCCCGCGAGCACCAACAGCGCCGCGCCCGATCCCGCCACGGCCGCCTGGCCAGCGATTTTAAATTTGGAATTCATATTTGAATTAAGAATTTACGCCCCGTCATGTGAAAGTCAACTCCGCTCCGCAATTAACACGACCATCGACGAAAATCGCCGCGGATAATTCACCGCCGACAAATTCGGGGGATAAGTTCGTAGTAAAATACGGTTGACGCGTAATGCTCTGCGTTTTACAATCCGCTCGTGCGACCGGTGGGGCCCTCCACGCCATGGGCGGGATCCGATCAACCCTGAGATTCCGCCGCGTTGGGGGGGCGGCGAAATCTTCGGCTAAGGTCTTTCCCTACCGTGATAGCAAGAAAACTACGCATTGCACACTCGCGCGCTCGGCCGCATACTAGCCATGGGTTTTCCCATGGCACGTCCAAAGCTTTCGCGCCCGACTGACGGCGAACTTGAAATTCTTGGCATCATGTGGCGGCTTGGCGATGCCACCGTCCGTGACGTGCATGATGTCATGAGCAAGGGACGCGCTGTCGCCCAGACAACCGTCGACAAACGCATGCGGGCGATGGTCGCCAAGGGTCAGCTCTCCATTGTCGATGAGCGGCGTCCGACCCGGTTCCGCGCGATGGTCGATCAAGGCCAAACCTTCGACTCCATGATCGGCACCTTGCTCAAGAAGGCCGTCTCTCCCTGCCAACTGATCCTGCACCTGATCCGCGGCGGGAAGATGTCCGCTCAAGAACGACAGCAAGTGCGCGACGTCCTGAACAGCATGCCCAACGATTCGTAACCGCCATGCCCGGTCGAT
>JBQCCH010000352.1:0-5682 GCA_051962375.1 Tepidisphaeraceae bacterium | reverse complement strand
GGAAATGGCGCGAGGCGGAAGCCGACGCAAAGAAGAACAATCGCCCCGTCCCCCCGCCGCCCAGGCCGGGCGCGCCGGAGCCGCTGGCGCCGATGTGGTTCAAGACGCCGACGGTGTTGTACAACGGTTTCATCGCACCGATCGCCGGCTACACGATCAAGGGCGTCATCTGGTATCAGGGGGAAGACAACACCAACCCCATGCCCAATGCCGAGCTCTACGAGACGCTCTTTCCCGCCATGATCGCGGACTGGCGGCAACGCTGGGGCCAGGGCAATTTTCCGTTCCTGTATGTTCAACTCGCCAATTTCATGGGTCGCCCTCAACAGCCCGTGGATACCGGCTGGGCGCGTGTCCGCGATGCCCAGCGGCGCACCCTCCAAGCCTCCCCGAACACCGGCATGGCCGTCGCGATCGATCTGGGCCAGAACAACGACATCCACCCGAAGGACAAGGCCGACGTCGGCCATCGGCTCGCCCGCGCTGCACGACGGGTGGCCTACGGGGAGCCCGATCTCGTCGCCTGGGGTCCGCTTTACAAGAGCATGTCTCGGGACGGATCGGCGATCCGAATTCAGTTCGATTCCGTCGGAAGCGGATTGACGATCGGCGTCGGCCCGACCACGCAGCCGGGCGTCGCTCCCGCCGCACCGGCCAGCACGCTTCATGGCTTTTCCATCGCCGGGCCGGACAAACAATTCGTCTGGGCGGAAGCGCACATCGAAGGGGACCACGTCGTCGTCTCCAGCCCGCGCGTGGCGAACCCCGTTGCCGTCCGTTACGGATGGGCCGATGATCCGGATCTCAATCTTTACAATAAAGAAGGCTTGCCTGCGTCGCCCTTCCGGACCGACAATTGGCCGGCGAGCCGCTGACCGTTTCACCTGTTCTTTGCCGAGGAGTCGCTGATGTTTCGTTTTCGATCGTCGCTTGTGGCTGCATTATGCCTGGTTGCCGCGGGATCCGCGGTGCGCGCCGCCGAGTTCACCAATCTCGTCGACGGCGATCGCGTCGTCTTTTACGGCGACAGCATCACGCAGCAGCGCCTTTACACCACGTACCTGGAAGAATACGTCCGCTGTCGCTATCGCGACCTGAAGCTTTCGTTTTTCACCGCCGGCTGGAACGGGGATACCGCTGCCGGAGCGCTGGCCCGGTTGGATCGCGACGTCATGCCGCTGAAGCCCACCGTCGTCACGCTCTTTTTCGGCATGAACGACGGCGGCTACCAGCCGCCGAACGAGCTGATTACGGCCAATTACAAAACGTCGCTCGACAAGCTCATCACCGCGCTTCAGGCGGCAAAAGTGCGGGTGATCGTGTTCAGCCCCGGTTGCGTCGATTATGACCGCAATCCGATCCTGAAAAAGAACGATTACAACAAGACCCTTGAGGGCCTGGCGGCTGTCGCGGAAGAATTGGCAAAGCAGCATGACTGCCAGTTCGTCGACGTTTTCCACCCGATGCTCAAGTTCCAGACCGAGCAAAAGGCGAAGGAGCCGGGCTTCACGATCAGTCTGGACGGCGTTCATCCCAGCGAGGCCGGCCACCTGGTGATGGTGCGACAGATGGTGCCTACCCTGGCCGAATCCAACCCGAGCGTCGATGCCGGCAAATCTGAAACCCCCGCCACGGCCGATGCGGCATTCGTCGTCAAAACCAAGGCCGTCCCGTTCTACGTATCGCCCGACGCCGTACCTGCGGCGCGGGCCTGCGGCATGCTCGACTACGCGGCCGACCAACTGAAAGTTCCCGATCTCCCGAAGGGCGATTACCAATTGACCGTCGACGGAACGATCGCCGCCAGCGAGAGCGCCGACGACCTGGCCGCGGGCAAGCCGATCGCGGCGCCGGCTTCAAAACGGGGACAGCGGCTGCACGATCTCATCATCGCCAAGAACGAAAACTACTTCGCCGCCTGGCGCAACATTCGCCTGCCCATGTCAGACCTCGCGTCGGCGGGCTCCCTGTACGACGCGATGCTGAAGGCGGACGACGCCTTCAATGCCGCGATCATCGACCTGACGACCAACACGGAATCGACGATCGAGCTGCTCCCGCAGCCCATGGGGCCGAACCTCGCCCTCAACAAGCCGTACGTCTGCAACGACCCCAATCCGCACGGCTGGAACAGCGGCCTGACCGATGGTTCCTGGCAAGCTGAGCCGGGCCACTGTTTCGCGACCAACGACGGCGCAACGTTTCCCAAAACGGTGACGATCGACCTGGGCGAACCCAAACCCGTCGGATCGGTCATCGTCGGCGTTCCGCAGTTCGGCGCGACAAAAACCATCCGCGTCGCGGTCAGCGAAGACGGCAAATCCTTCACCGACATCGGCACACACGAATTCAAACAATTGGCGGCCGAGAAATTCACGTACTCGCCGAGCGCGACCGTCCAGGGACGCTATGTCCGCCTGACCTACCCCGATCATTACGAAACGCCGGCCGGTTTCCCGGTGAATTTCGTCTTCACCGCGGAAGTTGAGGTCTACTCCAAAAAGTAAGCGTCGCACTGCGGCGCAATAAAAAACCCACGAAGCCAAGGGCGGCTTCGTGGGTTTTTTATTGTCAAACGAACAGCTTAAACGGCGCCTTGCTCCAATGCGCGGGCGCTCGGATCGCGATCGATGTGAGGAACGAGCAATTGCAGGATGAATAAGGCAATCAGGTACATCACTGACGCCCCAATGAACAGTGAATAGTAGCTGCCGGTCTTTTCCAGAACGAAGCCGACCAGCTCAGCGACGCCCATTCCCGCCAGGCCGCCGATGAAGCCGCCAAAGCCGACCACCGTGCTCACGCCGGCCTTGGGCGTGGTGTCGCTGACGAACGTGTAAAGGTTGGCCGACCAACCTTGGTGCGCCGCCGCCGCCAGGCCGATCAGCGGAACGGCGATCCACACCTGCGTCGTAGCGCTCACCATGCAGACTGGCACAACGAGCAGCGCACACACCAGCATGGCCCCTTTTCGGGCGGCATTCAGGCTCCATCCGCGCTTGATCAGATACATGCTCAGCCATCCACCCCCGACGCTGCCGATGTCGGTCATCAGATAGATCACCGCCAGCGGCAATCCCAGGTGGATCAAATCCAGGCCAAACTTTTTGTGAAGAAAGTCGGGCACCCAAAACAGGTAGAACCACCAGACCGGCCCGGTCAGCATTCCCGCTAATGCATACGCGATCGTGGCGCGCCGGAAGATGAGTTTCGCCAGCGGTATCCCTGGCGATGCGGGCTTGGCGAGCGATGATCCATCGCGGTTGGATTCAATATAATTGCGCTCACCCTGCGAGAGCCGCCGATGATGCTCCGGCTGCTGATAAAGCAGGAGCCACGCGATCACCCACAGCAGGCCCACCCCGCCCGTGAAGAAGAACGCCGCCTCCCACCCATACGCGGTCGTGATCCAAGGCACGACCAGCGGCGTGATCATCGCCCCCACATTGCTGCCGGCGTTGAAGATGCCGGTGGCCAGCGCCCGTTCCCGCTTTGGGAACCAGTTGCTGACGGTCTTAATCGCCGCCGGAAAATTTCCTCCCTCGGCAATTCCCAGCGCGCCGCGCATGAACTCAAATCCGAAGACCGATCGGACGAGTCCATGCCCCATCGCCGCGATGCTCCAGACGATGACCGAAAGGGCGTACCCCATCCGCACGCCGATCGTGTCAATCAGCCGGCCCGCAAACAGTTGGCCGCAGGCGTAGGTCGCCTGAAAAACAAAAATGATGTTGGCGTAATCGAGCTCCGTCCAGCCCAGCTTGTTCTGCAATTCAGGCTTCAGGATGCCGATCACCTGGCGATCCATATAGTTGATCGTGGTGGCAAAAAACAGCAGCGCGCAGATAGACCAGCGGACATTCCCGCGCGGCCGCGCCAGCTCAACCTCCGCCGGCGTCCCGGCCACCATTGCATCCGCCGTCGCGACGTCTTCCTGTTCCGTTTGCGAAGCAGTCATCTCGCCCTCTCGCTTTGTAGAAACCCTCTCGATCGCGAGACGTCATGCCGTCCGCGTGGGCGCATCGCGAACGATCACACCCTCCTGCCGCTGTCTTATCTTATTGTGGATCGGTAAGAAGGCTCTGCAGCCGCTTTGCCTCGGTGGGATTGGCGGGGCCGCGCGTGGCAATCGCGATCAGCTCCACGTCAAACTTGGGCTTTCGATCCATGGTGACGAGCCCATTGGCTTCCTGATAAGTGTCTGTGAACTGCGTGTAGCAAAAGCCGCTGAAGATGCGGACCTTGCGTACCCCTGTCAGCAATGCCGCATACCGACGGGCCAGATCGTCGCCGTCGGTGGCGCGGCTGTAGCCCCAGGTGGCGGCGGTGTCATCCGACATCGCAATTCCGCCGAATTCCGTCAGCAGAATCGGCTGGCCGGTGTAGACGCCCGGATCGAGCAGCAGCGTGCGATGGCCCGGCCGCTCGGCTCGCAGGATTTCGGCGATCGGCCGCCGCTCCGCGTCGTACCGCTGTGCGATGCGCTGCGGGTCGTGATCGTAATCGTGGATGTTGATCAAATCCGTTCGCGACATTTCCCAGCCGTCATTGCTCACGACCGGCCGCGTCGGATCGAGCGCCTTGGTCATGTGATACAGCGAATCCACGAAGTGTCGCTGCTCCGGCCGAAGGGGCAGATCGGGAGCGCCCCAGCTCTCATTGATCGGCACCCACGCGATAATGCTGGGATGATTGCAATCTCGCTCGATCGCCGCCGTCCACTGGGCGGCCGTGCGCCGGACCGCCTCCGGGGTGAACCGGTATGGGCTGGGCATTTCTTCCCAGACCAGAAGCCCCAGCATGTCCGCCCAATACAAGAACCGTTCCGGGGCGATGACCTGGTGCTTCCGCACGCCGTTGAACCCCATCGACTGCACGAGCTTGATGTCCCGCACAATGGCTTCATCGTCCGGCGGCGTCAGGCCGGTCTCGCGCCAATAGCCCTGGTCCAACAGAAGCCGCAACTCGATCGGCCGGCCGTTGAGCATGAAGCGATCGCCTTGCGTGCCGACCGATCGCATGGCCGTGTAGCTGGTGACCTGATCCAGCGCGTCGCCCTCCTCATCGAGCAGCGTGAGCGTCGCATCAATCAGCTTCGGCCTTGCGGGGGCCCAGAGAAATTCATCGCGAACCGAATCGATTCCCCCATCCGGCAGGCGGAACGTTCGAGCCAGCTCGTCGCCGGCGAACGAAAATGTGTCATCCGCCAATTCACGCCCGGCGGCCGAAAGTCGCACGCGCAATCGCGTGCCCGCCGCGGGCTGGTTCAGCCGGGCCGTCAGCGTGATCGACCATTCGTCCACACTCGCGACCCACCGCAATGCCGTCAGATGCGTGGCCGGCACGATCTCCAGCCACACGCTTTGCCAGAGGCCCGTCGTCCGCGGGTACCAGATCGCGTGCGCTTCCGGCAGCCAATCCTGCTTGCCGCGCGGCTTCGCCAGATCGTGCGGATCGTCGTGGCAATACACCTCCAGGGTCTGCTCGACACCGTCGCGAAGCGCGTCGGTGATGTCGAATGAGAATCGACCGTAACCGCCCTCGTGAGCGCCGACGAATTCGCCGTTGACTCAAACGCGCGTCTGAAAATCTGCCGCCTCAAAATGGAGGATTCACCGTTCGTGATCTAACATCGTCGGCTTGTCAAAAGTTCGCCGATAGGTGCAGCGAGCGAAATACCCC
>JBQCCH010000351.1:0-3360 GCA_051962375.1 Tepidisphaeraceae bacterium | reverse complement strand
GCACGTCACCAAGCCGGTGGACCAGACCGAACTGGTGCAGCACGTGCAGCGCCTGATGGCGGACTAGGGCGGGACCGTACGTGCGGGGCGAGGCGGCGCGCGTTGTCGCGAAATTCTGGTGCGGCGGAATTCTTTTGAATTTTTTGCGGCGTCCCGTAGGATTCGCCCGTTCGGGGCTTCGCACAGGCCGCTCAGGGGCGGCAGGGGCTCATGTCAGGCGATTGAACCAACTCGCTTGCCGCTCATTTATTTCCGGGGTTTTCCATGTCTGCTTCTTTTGGGGCGATCGGTCTGGGCGCGGTGCGCCCGCGTCAACGTGCGTTTACATTGGTCGAGCTTCTGGTGGTGATCGGCATCATTGCGTTGCTGGTGGGGATCTTGATGCCCGCCCTGGCGCGGGCGCGACAGGCGGCGCAAAGTGCCGCCTGCTTGGCGAACCTGCACTCGATCGGCCAGGCCGTCGCGATGTATCGCAGCGAGACGCAGCGCATCCCCTTCTTTTTCATCCTGCGCAACGCCCCGTGGACGCCGGTCGCGGTCAATGGCACGGGCAACGCATTGTGGTGGACGGCCTTCAGCCAAGGGGGCAAGACCACGCACCCCTCGATCACGATCGGGTACATGGATGACCACGACAAGCCGCTGAACGGCTATCTTTACAAGTCGATGTACCCCGATCTCTGGACGGGCGTGAAGGCCGCCGCCGACGAGCGGCCAGCGCGGAATGTCTTTCGCTGCCCCGCCGACACGATGAACAATTCGAGCGTCGGCGTGCCGTACAACTACCTGGGCACCGCCGTGCCGTCGCCGTATGAGTTGTACGGCACGTCGTATCCCTGCAACCGCGGGTGGATGTATGACGCGGATATTATTGACGTGGTCAACAAGTATGCGTCGGCCCCGCTGACCTATGCGCGGGTGGACGGCCTGAACAAGGCGATCTCGCACATCGTGGCCCGGTGGGATTCGACCAAGACTTACGTCTGCACCGATATGCCGTTCCTCTGGTCGGTCTTCTACAGCAAGGCGGTGCCGGGCGCTCACTCGCGGCGGTCGGTCCACAACGCATTGTTCCTGGACGGCCACGCCACAACGATCGAAATCACGGCAGCCGATGTCGCGCGGTGGAACACGTACAGCGCCGGGCGATACACGCCGAAGTCGGGCGACGGCTGGTACGATGGGAAGAACATCAATCGATACGGCAATCTCGACAAGAACGTGCCGTACAACAACAATGATCCTTTCAACACCGGCACGAGCCAAAGCTCCACCGCCGGCGTGAGAGACCCGATACCCTGAGCCTCGTTCATGCTTAAACGCCCTGCCGTCACCCGTCATCGACACGCGAAGCCGCCGCTGCAACCCCAGGTGACCACGCTGTGGGATTACCCCAGCCAGGATTACGGCGACACGCATCAGGGCCTGCCCGGATACAAGGGAGCGACGCCCAGCTACATCATCTGGAACCTGATTCAGCGGTACACGAAGCCGAATGACCTGGTCGTCGATTGCTTTTGCGGCAGCGGCACGACGCTGGATGTCGCCCGCGACCTGAAACGCCGGGCGCTGGGTTACGACGTTCATCCGACGCGCAAGGACATTTTCCGCGTCGATGCGAAAAAGCTTCCGCCGGAATTGTCGGGCAAGGTGGATCTGGTGTTCATCGACCCGCCCTACTCCACCCATCTGGATTACGGCGACGACCCGCGCGACATCGGCAAGCTCAGCGCCAGGTCGGGCGATTATTACACGGCCATGGAGCAGGTACTGAAGGAGATTCTTCGCATCCTGAAGCCGGGCGCGACGCTCGGCCTGTATGTGAGCGACAGCTACGAGCATGGCAAGGGGTTTTATCCGCTGGGGTTTGAGCTGTTCGCCCGGGCGCAAAAGCTGGGCTTTGTGCCGATGGACATCATCAGCGTGGTGCGGCACAACAAGACGCTGGAGATGGGCAACTACCGAAAGGCCGCCGACGAAGGGAACTTCTTTCTGCGGGGGTTCAACTACCTGTTCCTGTTCAAAAAGCCTTGAGCGGTGGCGGGACTCGGCGGTGGCTTTTTCCCGCCGATGGCGTTTTTATCCTGCGGCGGTAGCCTGTGGGCGTATGAAATCCCTACTGACGGCCGCTATTCTGGCGCTGGGCGCCTCTTTCTTTGCGATGACCCCCACCACCCGCGCCGCCGAGGGCGGCTATCTTTTTGTGACGTTCAAGGGCGAAGCCACACCCATGACCGAGCAGATTTATTTCGTGACGAGCCATGACGGCAAGCAGTGGTCGAGCCTGAACGGCGGCGAGCCGGTGCTGGTGAGCCAGGTGGGCGAGCGCGGCGTGCGCGACCCGTTTTTGCTTCGCGCGCATGACGGGCACATCTTCTATGTCATCGCGACCGATCTCTCGATCAATCTGAATCACAACTGGGGCCGGGCGGTGCATGAGGGGAGCAAGTCGATCGTGATCTGGGAATCGAAAGACCTGACGCACTGGTCGGAGCCGCGGCTGGTGAAGGTGGCCCCGGATGATGCCGGCTGCACCTGGGCGCCCGAGGCGATTTACGACGAAACCAAGCACGATTACCTGGTGTTCTGGGCATCGACGAACGCTCGGGACCATTTCGCGAAGCAGCGCATCTGGGCGGCGCGGACGACGGATTTCAAGACCTTCTCCGAGCCGTTCATTTATATCGAGCGTCCGCGGGCGGTGATCGACACCGACATCGTGTTTGAGAACGGGACGTATTATCGGTTTTCGAAGGACGAGAAGTTTTCGGCGATCACGATGGAATCGAGCCCGGCCCTGGATGGGCCGTGGGCGGAAGTGCCGAATTTCACGCTGGCGCACCTGAAGGGGTACGAGGGGCCGGCGTGCTATCGGTTGACGGCGGCGGCGCCGGGCAAGCCGGCGCAGTGGTGCCTGCTGCTGGATCATTACGCGAAGGGGGAAGGGTATAAGCCCTTTGTGACGAATGACCTGTCGAGCGGCAAATTCACGCCGGCTGCGGACTTCAAGTTCCCGTTCAAGCTGCGGCACGGATCGGTGCTGCCGGTATCGAGCTAGGAGATTAAAGCGCTCGAAGCCGCGTACGTAAAGCCTGCCCACTAAATCCCTACCCAGGCATGATTTGGCATCGCGCGCTTCATGAGACGCGCTGATCAAAAGCGGCGGTGAAAAGCGGCGGATTTCCGCCGCTTTTTTCGTAGGCCGGCGGTAAAACGGACCGGACGAGCGGCCCGGCGACGGGCGGCGGGCTCTTTGGCAAGTGAAGATCGGCATTTCGACGGGTGGGCGGAAGCCGGGCGGGGATCGTTTTCGCGGGGCGTAAGTCGCGTGGCAGGCTGGGCAAGGGCCGTCGCACTGGC
>JBQCCH010000350.1:0-11167 GCA_051962375.1 Tepidisphaeraceae bacterium | reverse complement strand
CTTTTTCCGGGTCGAACGTCGCGGGAATCAACGGCGTCCAGATCGGCCCCGGCGCGACGCCATTGACGCGAATTCCCTTCTTCGCCAGCGACCCGGAGAGCGACCGCGTGAAGGCGACAATCGCCCCTTTCGTCGACGAATAATCGAGCAACTTCGGGCTGCCGCGGTAGGCGGTGACGGAGGTCGTATTGATGATCGACGACCCTTTTTGTTTTGCCAGCGCCGGCAGGGCGGCTTTGGCGAGATAGAACATCGAAAAGATGTTGGTTCGGAACGTCTGCTCCAATTGCTCGGCGGAGATGTCTTCGATGGAGTCCTGCGGGTGCTGCTCGGCGGCGTTGTTGACGAGGACATCGAGCCGGCCGAACTCGGCGAGGGTCTTGTCGACCGTTTGGCGGCAAAACGATTCGTCACCCACATCGCCGGCCAGCAAGAGGCAGCGCCGACCGGCTTTCTCGATTTCGCGCCGGGTGTGCTCGGCGTCGCGTGATTCTTCTTTGTACACGATCGCCAAGTCAGCCCCTTCGATCGCGAACGCCACCGCCACCGCGCGGCCGATGCCGCTGTCGCCGCCGGTGATTAGCGCCACTTTCCCCTTCAATTTGTCCGATCCCTGATAATCGGGCCGAACATAAATCGGGGGCGGATCCATCTTTGACTCTTCGCCCGGCTGCTTCGATTGCGACTGCGCCGGCGGGTTCTGGTGTTTCGCGGACTCGGCTGGTTTTTGCTGCGACATGGGGTGGCTCCGTTCTCTGAAAAACTTCGTTTTCTTAGGACTACTTTGTTTCGGTCTTCAATTCGTCACGCAGCGCGCTGGCCTGTTCAGCATCGTGGGTGTTGTGGCCGCGGATTGCGGCGTGCAGATGCAATGGCTCAAGCTTTGGGTTTTGGCGACCAAAGTCATCCTCCGGCGCGTAGCCGACCAAAGCGCGGGCGTTGCTGATGTCGAGGCGTTTGAACGCGTTGTCACTCACGCCGTGGAAGATGGCGAATTTGAGGTCTTCGGCGTCGATGCACCGCGCGATGAGCTGGCACAGGTCGCGATCGGACACCCATGAATCCATCATCGGGATCGATTTTTCATTCGCAGCCACCTCGGGCGGTTGGAAGGAGCCGATGCGAAGGGCGATGCTGCTGAGCCCTTCCTGCTCGGCCATGTAGCGGGCGAGCGCTTCGCCGAAGCATTTGGAGACGCCGTAGAGGTCGCCGGGATTGACCGGATCATCGGGCTTGACCTGCACGTCGGTCGGTCCGCCGGAGACGGCATGAATGCTGGAGGCGTAGATGACGCGCCGCAGATGCGCGGCCCGGGCGGCGACGAAAACGTTGTAAGTGCCGACGATGTTCACCGGCAGGAGGCTGTCCCACTTCGCCGAGGCATCGGGGTTGCCGGCCAGGTGAACGCACGTGTCGATCCCCTGCATGACCGGCGGGAGCGATTTGGCGTCGCAAATGTCGGCCTCGACGACTTCGCCGAAGGGGCGAATCGCCTCGGCGTCGCATTCGCCCGGCATGACCATCAGGCGCAGGTCGTAGCGATCATGGTATTGCCGACAGAAACTGCTGCCGATATTGCCGGCGGCGCCGGTGACGAGCACGCGGCGGCGGGGGGGAGTTGAGTCATGCATAAACGCCTCCTGTCGCGGGAGTGAAGGGCCCGCGCCGAGGCATATCAAGTTAAAATTGCATTAGACTGGGGAACGCACTGCCCTTTTATGGATCATCCGCTACAATCCGGCCCCGACATGACATCGGTTCGGCTCGATCACGTAAGCAAACACTTCGGTTCCCAAGTCGCTTTAGACGACATCAATCTCACAATTGAGGCGGGTGAGCTTTTCTTTTTGCTGGGGCCCTCGGGCTGCGGGAAATCGACGTTGCTGCGATTGATCGCCGGCTTGCACGGGCCGACGTCGGGCAAGATTTATTTCAATGGACGGGACGTCACCGGGCTGGGGACCGAGCAACGCAACGCCGTCATGTGCTTCCAGAGCTATGCGCTCTGGCCGCATATGGATGCGCGGCAGAATATTCGATTTGGGTTGGAGATTCGAAAAGTTCCGTCCGCCGAAGCCGATGCGCGGGTGGAGGAAGCAGTTCGGCTGGTGCAGTTGGGGAAGTTTGCATCGAAAAAGCCGAACGAAATGTCAGGCGGCCAGCAGCAGCGGGTGGCCCTGGCGCGGGCGCTGGTGGTGAAGCCGGACTGCCTGCTGCTGGACGAGCCGCTCTCGAACCTGGACGCCAAGCTGCGGTTGGAGATGCGAACGGAGATCCGCCGCATCTGCCGCGCGAGCGGGTTGACGGCCATCTATGTGACGCATGACCAGAAGGAAGCGCTGAGCATCGCCGATCGGATGGCGGTGCTGAACTTCGGGAAGATCGAACAGGTCGGCCGCCCGCAGGATTTGTACTTGCGGCCGAAGAATCAGTTCGTTGCCAATTTCATGGGGGAAACGAATTTCATCCCCGGCACGATCACCGAAGCGGCGGCCGAGCGGCTGACGGTTCAGACGGCGATCGGGCCGATCGTCAGCACGGTGCCGCTGGCGGGCGCGCAGGTGGGGGATGCGGTGACGCTGTCGATTCGCCCGGAAACCTTGAAACTCGGCGCCGCTGGAGCGCCGGTGAATGCGTTCGCCGCCAGCGTGCATGACACGATTTATCTGGGGGAAGTCGCCCAGCACGTGGTGAGCGTCTCCAGCGCCCAAGGCGGATCGATCGAGCTGCGATGCTTTGAATTGAATCCGAAATTCGTCGCCCGCGACGGGGCGATTGAGCAGGCGAATGTCTGGGTTGAACCGTCGGATGTCGTTTTGCTGAAAGACTGAGAAAGCCGGAACCCAAGGCGGTCGCGATCGCGGCTGCGCGGTGGCGCGTTTTGCAAGAATTGCAATGGTAAGAAACGTTTTCATCCTCCTGCTGCTGGCTGCGATCATCGCATTGCCGTTCATTTTTCGTCAGCCGCCGCCGCAGGGAGATTGGAAGCCGGGCGATCCGGTGCTGGTGATTGTGTCACCGCACAATGAGGCGATCCGGTACGAATTCGCGCAGGGGTTTTCGAAATGGCACCAGGCGCATTTTGGGACGCCGGTGAAGATCGACTGGCGCAATATCGGCGGGACGACGGAAATCAGCCGGTATCTTGCCAGCGAGTATGCGGCGGCCACCCGGGCTTGGTGGACGGCGCAGGGCAAGAGTTGGCCGTCCGGCGCGGATGAAGCGATGATCAAAAGCGCGCCGCCCGCCGATCCGGCATTGGCCGACATTTGGAAGGCGTATCGCCGCGTGGATTCGCCGGATGCGATCGGCTGCAAGATCGACCTGTTTTTCGGCGGCGGCGAATTTGACCACTCCGGAGCGTTTCGAAGCGGATTTTCCGTGCCGGTGGTCGACGACCTTCCGCCGGAGCTGTTCAAAAAAGATGGCGTGGTGATGATCCCGACGACCTACGGCGGCGAAACGTGGCGCACGCCGTCGGTAATGGGGAACGTCGTCAGCACGTTCGGCATCGTCTACAACGTCGATCGCCTGAAAGACCTGGGAATCGAGACACCGCCGAACGAATGGAAAGACCTGGCGGACTATCGCTATTTCGGCCAGGTGGGGTTGGCGGATCCGACCAAGAGCGGGTCGATCGCGAAGTCGTTTGAGATGATCGTGCACCAGCAGATGCACGATGCCGCGATCGCCGCGGGATACAGCGACGCGCAGATCGCCGCGAATGAAGCGGAGATTTCCGCCTACGCGCAGTCGAAAGGGGCGGCCTACCAGCGGGGCGATGTGCCGGCGCACCTGCAGAGCTATCAGGCCGCGCTTGAGCAGGGTTTTTTGAACGGCATGACGCTGCTGCAGGAAGTGGGGGCAAACGCCCGCTACTTCACCGACGGGGCGCCGAAGGTGCCGATCGATGTCAGCACCGGCGACGCGGCCGTGGGGATGGCGATCGACTTTTTCGGGCGATTTCAAGCGCAAGCTTCCAAGGCGCCGGACGGCCACGATCGGATGAAGTTCGTGACGCCGATCGGCGGGACCAGCGTCAGCGTTGATCCGATCAGCCTGTTGCGGGGCGCGCCGAACAAGGCATTGGCGCTCCAGTTCATCCAATACGTGTTGAGCGACGACGGGCAGAAGCTGTGGACCTTCCGCCCCGGGACGCCCGGCGGGCCGGAGAAGTATGCATTGCGCCGGCTGCCGATCCGTCGGTCGTTCTATCCTTCGACCAATCCCGCCATCGCGGCGACGGCCAGGGAATACGACCAATACGCCACCGATGACCTGACCGATCCGAAGATCGATCCGTACCAGGTCGGCAAAAACTTCACGTATTACAAACGCTGGACGAACGACCACTTTTTCTTCATCCGTGACATCGTCCGGGCCATGTGCATGGATGCGGGCGATGAATTGAAGCAGGCCTGGGTGCGGTGGCACGCGTCGGCGCATGGGGAGTGGCATTTTATTCCGCCTACTTTAGTGATGACCGATTTGAGCGGTAAGCAGCGAGAAGTGCCGATCAACTGGCGGACCGCGCCGGACATCCGCCGACAGTTTGAATCGACCGAATACATGCGCGCCTTCGTGCTCGCGTTCCGCGATCAGTACGCGAAAGTGCAATGACAAAAGGGTAATTACGTGCGACGTTCAACGGCCTGGTTGTTTGCCTGCATTCTGACGGTGGTGTTTTCGGTGGCCTTCCTTTGGCCGCTGGGGCGCATCGTGCAGCGTGGTTTTTTCGACGAAAGCGGCCACTTCACGATCCAGTACATCCTGGCCGTGTTTCACAATCCGATTTACACCGACGGCTTGTGGAACAGCCTGAAGATCGCGATCGGCACGACCTGCCTTGTGACGCTGATGGCGGTCCCGCTGGCGTGGCTGGCGAATAAGTACACGTACGCGGGCAAGGGCATTTTTCAGGGCCTGCTGCTGGTGCCGATGATCCTGCCCCCCTTTGTCGGCGCGATCGGGTTTCAGCAGATTTTCGGGCAATACGGGGTGTTCAACGCGTTGCTGCACCTGGGGCCGATCGATTGGCTGGGGCACGCGCAGTATTGGGGCGTGGTGCTGCTGCAGGCGTTCGGCTTGTATCCGATCCTCTACCTGAACGTGGCCGCCAGTCTGGCGAACATTGATCCGGCGATGGAGCAGGCGGCGCAGAACCTGGGGTGTGATGGGTGGACGCGCTTTCGGCGGATCACCCTGCCGCTGATCATGCCGGGCTTGTTCGCCGGCGGCACGATCGTGTTCATCTGGAGTTTCACCGACCTCGGCACCCCGCTGATTATGCAGTACATGCGGTGCACGCCGGTGCAGGTGTTCGACGCGTTGAAAGACATCGGCACGAGTCCGTTTCCGTACGCCTTGGTCTTTGTCATGCTCGCGGCGAGCCTTCTGCTGTATTTGTTGGGCAAAGTGGTTTTCGGTCGCCAGTCGTATGCCATGCAATCGAAGGCCGCTTCGCATTCGGGATTTGAGAAAGCGACGGGCTGGCGCGCCGTGGCGATTCCACTGGCGTTTTTGAGCGTCTGCGTGATCGCACTGCTGCCGCACGTGGGGGTAATTTTGACCGCCTTCACCCAGCCGGGCAGTTGGTACAAAACGGTGCTGCCGAGCGTCTTCACCACGGCGAACATCCGCGAGGCGCTCGGGCACAGCATGACGGTCGGCTCGATCGGCAACAGCCTGCTGTTTTCGGGCGTGGCGGTGGTGCTGAATTTGTTTATCGGGGTGATGGTCGCGTTCATCGTGGTGCGGAGCGATATCCCCTTTCGCGGGCTGCTCGATGCGTTGTCGATGCTCCCCCTGGCGGTGCCCGGCATCGTGATGGCGTTCGGGTACCTGGCCATCAGCAGTTGGGCATCGAATCTGCAGACGGTGAAGGAAAGCTCATTCCTGACGTCGCTCCTGGATGTTCGGACGAATCCGACGCTGTTCCTGGTGATCGCGTATGCCGTGCGGCGACTGCCGTACATGGTGCGCAGCGCCGTCGCCGGGCTGCAGCAGACGAGCCCGGTGCTGGAAGAAGCGTCGGCGAACCTGGGCGCCAGCGGCCTGACGACGGCCTGGCGGATCACCACGCCGTTGATCGTCGCCAACCTGATCGCGGGGGCGATGCTCGCATTCGCCTTCAGCATGCTGGAAGTGAGCGACAGCCTGATGCTCGCCCAGCGGGCGGACAAATTTCCGATCACCAAGACGATCTACGAACTGTTCCAGCTCATCGGCACGGGCAAATATCTCGCCTGCGCGCTGGGGCTGTGGGCCATGCTCTTTTTGGCGACGACGATCATCGGCGCCAGCGCCATCCTGGGCAAAAAAATGGGCGCGATCTTCCGCGTCTGAGCAAACAACGACCGCGGGACGATCAAAGAACGATCCAAGAACGATCGGGGCGCTACCGGAAGAGCGCGATGCCCAGCTCGTGATCGATTTCCGCGGCGGCGGCGACACGAGGGTGCGCGACGATCGCTTGCCAGCCTTCGTATGCGCGCGAGGGCTTGGAGACGTAGCGACGGTCATCCCAGCGAATGTCATCCAGCAACAGCACCGATCCGCTGCGCATGCACTCCAACATGCCGTTCACGTCGTTCACGTAATCGTCGTACGTGTGGCCGGCATCGTGGAAATAGAGATCGACGTCTTTCAATTGTTGCGACAGCCGGGGGATGGCGTTGTAGGACATGCCGAACTCGCACTGCACGCGATCGCCGAAGCGCTCCTGCAGGAGCGTGCGGCTGAAGGTGGCTTGCGGTTCAGACCCTTCGACGGTCACAAGCTTGCGCGTCTCGGCGCCATCCAGAGCGGCCAGGCTGGAGAGAATGAACGTGCCGGACACGCCGTAGGCGGAACCCAGTTCCAGCACCAGTCGCGGGGTGAACGCTTGTACGGCGGCGGCGAGCAGGCGCCCCTTTCGGCCGGATGACGAGGAGATGGCGAAGTGCCTGCGGACATGAAACGGGTGACTGCCGCCCGTGGGCGTTTCGGTTTGCCCGGCATACCGATCGGCGATCCGCGCGAAATCGAGTGCGGTCTGAACGGTCACCGGAGGAAGGGCGGCGGCGAGCACCTCAACGAACCCGTTGAACGCGGCCGCGTTCGGCGCGTCGGGGGCGGGCTTCTTCAGGACGGTCATATTGCATCGCAGCGGCTCGATGCAGCCAAGGACGTTTCGGACGAACGTGACCGAATCGTTGAGCGACTCGATGGGCTGACGCCGCAGGATCTCCGAGACGACCAATTCCGTCGCGGGCGCAGCAGGCGGAAGGGTGTTGAGCACTTCGCGCGAAATCCGGCGCACGGTCTTACACAAAAGCTGTTTCATACCTTTTTTCTGGACGTGGGAGGCAAATCGTATTGCCGTTGGATGTGCAACCTTGGCCCCCCGGGCCCCAATCGATGACAGCCGCACATGTCGGTACACACCGGCACTGGGCTGTCCGCTACTGATACGCGGCTGCGAGCCCGGCGTTGCATGGGGCGTTCCTTTTGGGATAGAGCGCGGGCCGGAAACGCGCGACGCGGACATTTCTATTGAGGTTGGACAGGGTCGAGATTTTGGCCGCATTTTTCGGACGGCGGCGGTAGAAAGGGGGGCGGGTATATGAGGGGCGCGGGATTTGGGGATGGGATGAGTGAAGACGTGAAGATGTGAAACGGGAGTTTTTACTGCGTATTGCGTACTGCGTAAGAGGGAGTAAACGGGGGGACCATTGGGGGGCTTTTTGGGGCGCGGGGTTGGGATTGGTTTTGGTTGCGATAAGTGGTGTGGCGGGCTGGGCAAGGGCCGTCGCACTGGCGCTGAGGTGGAGCCGATGGGCAAGGTGTGGCCGGGCCGGGGGTTGGGGCGGAATTTGGGTCGAAAGTGAAAAGAAAAATGGCAGGAACGGCCGAGCGGTGTTTTCGGCGACTTACGGGCCGGGCTTCAAAGCCGTGGGGTTGATCGAAATGGGAGAAACATTGAGCTACAATCGGGGGATGGCTGATCCGAAGCCGACCGATCCCCAACTTCACGCCGACGCCCTGTTGCAGCGTGCGAAGCTGAAGCGCACGCCCGTGCGGATCGGCGTATTGAAGGTGTTGGCTGAGAGCGAATCGCCGCTGGACGTGGTGGATCTGCTCAAGCAGTTGCCCGCCTTCACTGAGCCGGTGACGGTGTATCGCACGCTGACGACCTTTGTTGCAAAAAAGCTGGTGCACCGGGTGCGGGGGACGGATCGGTCATGGCGGTACGCGATGGGGGATCAGACGAAGCACGCGGATCATCAGCACGCCCATTTCGTGTGCGACGACTGCGGCCGGATGGAATGCGTGGAAGACGCGAAGGTGCCGGCCAAGTTGTTGGAAAAAGTTCACGCCGCCCCGGGTTATCGCGTGAAATACCCGGAAGTTCTTTTGCACGGCATTTGCCCGAAATGCCAATAGCCCGCGACGCCGGGCAATGCGTAAATCTCAGAGTAAATGTCGGAGTGAAGCTCGCCTTTTCGGTTTTATCAAATTATGGACATCAATCTCCTGGTCATCAATGTCGGCAATACACGAGCGGCCCTGGGCGTTTTCGTGGATGGAATGCTGGAGAGCACCCGGCGCGTGGACGTGAAGGACGCAGCCGCCCTGAGCGCGGCCGTGGGCGAGCTTTGGGAAAAAATCGCGACTGCCGCTGACGCGGACGTGTGTGGCGCGAGCGTGAACGCGGTGGCGATTGAGGCCGTCGAACATGCCATCATGCAGGCGACGCAAAAGCCGGTGCAATGGGTGGGGCGCGACGTGGAGTTGCCGATCAAGGTGCTGACCCAGGAGCCGAAAAAAACAGGCGCCGATCGGGCGCTGAACGTGGCGGCGGCGTTCGAGCAGATGCAGCACGCGTGCGTGGTGGTCGATGCGGGAACGGCCCTGACGATCGACGCGTGCAACGAACAAGGGGATTTCATCGGCGGGGCGATCGTGCCCGGGGCATCGCTGATGCTCAAAAGCCTGCACGAGCACACGGCGGCGTTGCCCTCGATTGAGCTGGCGTTTCCGACCGAGTCCATCGGCACGAGCACCGAACAGGCGATGCTCAGCGGCGTGGTGTACGGCATCCGCGGGATGGTGAAGGAGATCGTCGAACAGTACGCCCTCACTCTCGGCAATTGGCCGGAGATCATCTGCACCGGCGGCGACGCGAAGCTGCTGTTTGAGGGGTGGGAATTGGTGCATGCCATCGCACCGGACCTGACGTTGTACGGGATCGCGCTGGCGTATACGGAGCATCACATCCACGATGAAAACTGATCGGTCCGGCGATGCTGACGACGCTAGCGTGGCGATGCTGCTGACGCCCCCGCAGGCTGGCGCGATCGCGACGATCCGGCTGATGGGTCCGGCAGTGGGGGCATTCGTCGCGGAGCATCTCACGAAAGCGCCGACGTTGCACCGGGCGACGCACTGCGAATTGCGCGATGGGGACGCGGTGATCGACGACCCGGTGGCGATCCGGCTACGGCCGGATTGCATCGAGCTGCACGTGCATGGGGGGCCGTGGGTCATGCGGGCGAGCCTGGAATTGCTGGAGCGGCGGGGTTTTTCGGTCATCGATTGGCAGAACGCGCCGGGCGCGAGCTGGACGGAGAGCGATGATCCGATCGAGCAGCAGATGCTCCAAGACCTGCCCCACGCGCCGACTCGACAAGCGCTGGCGGTGCTGCTGGCGCAACCCGAAGCGTGGCAGGCGATGCTCGCAAAGCGCGATCGCGATGAAATGCGACGCGCGTTGGCCGATCAATCCCTTGAGCGGCTGCTGCAGCCGCCGACGGTTGCGATCGTTGGTCCGGCGAATGTGGGGAAATCGACATTGGCGAATCGCCTTTTCGCGCGGCCGCTCAGCATCACGGCCGATTTGCCCGGCACGACGCGCGACTGGGTCGGCGAACGGGCGAATATCGATGGGCTGATGATCACGCTTATCGACACGCCCGGCCAGCGCCGCACGAGCGATCCGATCGAAGCCGCCGCGATCGCACGAGCCGGCGACCCGATATCGACGGCGGATCTGGTCATTCTCGTCGAAGATGCCGGCCAACCGCCGAGCGACGACCTCCGGCAGTTGCGGGCTCGCTATGGCGGGGCCATTCGAGTCGCGAATAAGTGTGACTTGTCCGTGCGGCCGCCTGAGGCGGATGTCTTGCCGATCAGTGCGCGAACGGGGGAAGGCATCAATACGTTGATGCAGCGAATCCGCGATTTTTTTGGGTGCGGATCGCTGGACTCCCTCCATGCCCGCTGTTGGACCGCAGCGCAACGAGAACGATTGGCAACCCTTGTCTAAGTTTCGGCCCTATCAGGGTTGAGAACATCCGCTTACAATCCGCCCGCGCGCATGATTTTGGCACTGAGCATCGATCTGGTGAAGACGTGGATCCTGCAACGGGGTTGGTGGGGCGGCGCGTTCGTTTCGTTTTTGCTCCTCTTCGCCTGCGGGCTCGGCCTGCCGTTGCCGGAAGATATTCCGCTGATCATCTCCGGCGCATTTCTGTGCCATGACCCGAACGGCGTGGCGATCAAGGAATGGATCATCGTCGGCTCGCTGAATTGGCTGGGCATTGTCGGCGGCGACATCTGCCTTTATTGGATCAGCCGCCACTTCGGGCGAAACGTGACGAAACTGCCCTTCATCGGTAACCACATCACCGAAGATCGCATCGACAAGGTGGGCGGCTGGTTTGAGACGTATGGCGTAGGCGTGGTGGCGGTGGGCAGGCTTTTCGCGGGCATCCGGGGAGCGATGGTGATCACGGCCGGCATCACGCGGTTCAATTTTGCCCACTTCCTGATCGCCGACGGACTCGCCGCGATCGTCAGCGGCGGGTTATTCATGCTACTGGGTCACTGGGTCGGCGAAAGCCTGAACGATCAGACGATTCATCGCTTCAAGCACTACTTCGTTATCGGCGCGGTGCTACTCGCGATCGGCCTGGTGGGTTACATCATCTGGAAACGGCGCAGTCACGCCAAAAAGCCGGCCTAGCACCGGGCGCGGACGAATCGTCCCCAGCGCCCTTCCTACTGCACCAGCACCATGCTGCGCACCGGCGCGGGCATCGGAAGGTTCGGCTTGAACCACTGCCAGAGGATGGCGTTCAGCTTGTCCGGATCGGCCCTGTCCAGGTCGGACCAATCCAGCGCCGCC